>JAEYVW010000398.1 GCA_023429365.1 Bacteroidota bacterium | reverse complement strand
CTAAGGCCCTCCGCCAGCACTTGCAGCGTTTTTGTTTTACCCGTACCAGTGGCTCCGGCGATCAGCCCATGCCGGTTTAAAGTCTTGAAAGGGATAAAAACGTCAGCATCGGCAACCACTTCACCATCCAGCATGGCACGCCCGATTTTAAACTTCTCGCCTTTAAACGAGTAACCATTCTTTACGATCTCCAAAAATTCAGCGCTGTCTGCCATGAATTCAAAATTTGATTGAAAGATACTTTAAAAATACCATCATAGATTTTATGCTCCTTTACACTAAAGGTCCTCTTCCCTTTCCAGCATCAGAACGGCACTTTGTGGTACGATAAAATATTTTTCGCTTTCGTACATCACTTCTGTCGCGCCGCTTAGCAGGAAAATTGCGAGGTCTCCTTCCCTCGCCTGAAGGGGAACATATTTTACCTGCTCTTCTTCACCCTTCCATTCCTCTGTCTCCACGGGCATCGGGATGGCATACCCGGGACCCGTTTTTATTACATAACCCTGCTGTACTTTTTCTTTCTCCTGCACGCCGGGCGGAAGATAAAGACCGCTGGCAGTTTGTTCATTTGGTTTCGTAGGTTTGATCAACAGCCTGTCACCAATCACAATTAACTTTTTAAAACGGTTGTCGGAGGTGATATGCATTGCCATAATTAGTAAAATTGAACCGCAAATTTAGACAATGGAGACCAGAGCCGGAAAGGGCACTCTTAACAAAATATTAGTGAGATGCGGCCATGTTTGGTAAATGATTTAATTTTATTTGTACGTCTAATAATAAAATAAAAACCATGGAAGGAAAGAAACCCAAAATCTTATTGTGTGAAGATGATCCGAACTTAGGAAGTGTACTGAAGAACTACCTTGAACTAAACGATTACGATGTCACGCTTGAGCGGGATGGCCGGCTTGGCCTGGCAGCCTTCCAGCGCGAAAAATTTGACCTATGCCTGCTGGACGTCATGATGCCCAATATGGACGGGTTTACGCTGGCAGAAGAGATCAGGGATGTGGATCCTGATATTCCACTGTTTTTCCTGAGTGCCAAAACCATGAAGGATGATATCATACAGGGTTACAAGCTTGGCGCCGACGATTATATCACCAAGCCCTTCGACAGCGAAGTGCTAATGTTGAAAATAAAAGCGATCTTAAAACGCAACGAAGAGATCAACAAAGAAACCGAGAACAAGGAATTCGATCTCTCCACCTATCACTTCAATCCAAAATTGCGTCAGCTGACACATAATGGCATTACCCAGACATTGTCGCCCAAAGAAAATGAACTGCTCAAAATGCTGGCCGAACACCTCAACGATCTCCTGCCACGTGACCAGGCGCTGAAAAAGATTTGGGGTAGCGATACCTATTTCAATGGCCGCAGTATGGATGTCTATATTGCCAAGTTGAGGAAATACCTGAAAGATGACCCCAAGATCGAGATCGTGAACATTCACGGTAATGGGTTCAGGCTGGTGGTGCAGGATTGATCTTAGGAATGAGCAAAGTTAATTTCAACTCACCGATATAATGGTTCGTTTTTTAAACGAACCATTTTTTTATCTATGAGAATAAAGTTCCTGCACCTGCACCGGGATGTATTTTTCCCAAATGCTCATATGCTTTCGCAGTTACTTCCCTCCCTCGCGGCGTGCGCTGCAAAAATCCTTCCTGGATTAGGAAAGGCTCATAGACTTCTTCGATGGTGCCGGCTTCTTCACCCACAGCTGTGGCAATCGTTGTAATGCCGACCGGTCCGCCTTTGAATTTTTCGATGATCGCCAGCAGAATCCTGTTATCCATATCATCCAAACCATACTCATCAACGTTCAGGGCTTTTAATGCGTGTTGTGTGATACCCAGGTCGATCTCACCGTCATTTAATACCTGTGCAAAATCCCTGACCCTTCTCAATAAACCATTTGCGATACGTGGGGTACCCCTGCTTCTGCGACCGATCTCGGCAACAGCATCCCGCGAAATTTTTGTACCGAGGATACCGGCGGATCGTTCGATGATCCTGTTCAGTGTATCGGAACTGTAATACTCGAGACGCGATTTGATCGCAAACCTGGAAAGCAGCGGCGCGGTGAGCAAACCGCTCCGGGTAGTGGCACCAATCAGTGTAAAAGGATTGAGGTTGATTTGTATGCTTCGTGCATTGGGACCGGTATCGATCATGATATCGATGCGAAAATCTTCCATGGCCGCATACAGGTATTCTTCTACTACCGTGCTCAACCGGTGGATCTCATCGATAAACAATACATCGTTTGGTTCCAGGTTAGTTAAAAGACCGGCAAGGTCACCGGGCTTTTCAATTACGGGCCCCGACGTTTCCCTGATATTTACGCCAAGCTCATTGGCAACGATCCTTGATAAAGTCGTCTTACCCAAACCCGGAGGACCATGAAATAATACATGATCCAGTGCTTCACCCCTGATCTTGGCAGCTTTGATAAATATCTGGAGGTTCTCGATCAACTGCGGCTGCCCGGAAAATTCACTGATATGCGCAGGCCTGATATTGTTCTCAAATTCTCTATCCGCGGCACTCAGGCTTTGCTTATCCTTACTCAGGTTGGGGTTTGACATGCGGTAAAATTAATGAAAGCCTTATACTTTAGTTGATAGTTTGAAGTCTTTCGTGTCGGCTTTATGACTAAACTTGCATTTGCAGACAAAACTGCC
>JAEYVW010000309.1 GCA_023429365.1 Bacteroidota bacterium | reverse complement strand
GCATACTGGCTGGTGCTGATATCCAGTTTCAATCGCTTTAATGCCTCGTGAATTTTATTATAAACTGTACGGTGGGATAAGCCTGTTCTTTGCACAATTTCCTCATAGCTGAGTCCTTCGTAAAATTTAAGGACGATCAGCTCTTTCTGCCGGTTGGGGAGGACATTGATATGCTCCAGCAAAATTCTGGATAAGTGATTTTGTTCGTCTTTCCGGATCAGGTTCAACTCAGGATTTGGTTGCGGATCTTCCGAATGGCTGCTCCACACAACATGTAAACTTCCCTCCCTGCCTGATTTTTTCCAATCGCAGGTAAGTCTCCGCAAAAAGGAAGTAATAATATAGTTCCTGACATTTTTAGCTACCTCAATCGTTAACCGTTTTTCCCATAGATAAAGGAATAATTGTTGGATAGCGTCCTTGACCAGTTGGGCATTTTTAATTTCATTCAGCCCGATAAACAAAAGATCAGGGTAATACTTTTTGTATAATGTCAAAAACATTTCCTTATCTCCCTGTTTCAATCCTTTCCACAAAGTTTCGTCGTTAATCATAAGCAACCGTAATCCAATTTAACAAATATCCTGCATAAAAAATTTGAGTTTTTGTTTTTGCATCATTCTTATGCAACAAAACAACCTTGTAGTAAGTCGTTTGTTGCATTGGTTTTGCAAAACGCGGCATTCCAAAATTAGTGTCATTTTGACACATTAAATTACGAAAAAAAAGTTTGTAATGATTAATTATTAACTAATTAGCATTATTAGCAGGTCGGCCGTCCCCGTATGGGTAATTTTTACCTTCGGGCATACCTGGCTGGCCTGGAACCAGTGTATCCCCTTAGAAAAAATTGCGGAATTTTTTTCCGGTCAGTCTAAGAGATGATTAAAATCTGAGGTAAAGGGGCTAACTAAGCTTTCGGGGGAGGGTTGAAGCCGCAAATGCGTGCATACCTTAGTTTATATATATAGTTTGTACTCCACTTATCTGAACTTAGGAGTCTTTGAGTACATGAACCGGAGAACGCGGATTATCATGATGATCATGATCTATTATGATTTTAGCATAGCAGAGAGTCGATCGGCTTAAGGTTATAATAGCGGGTAAATTCAAATTACTCTGTTTAAAAGCAAAGGCGGGACGGGCTTTAGGCAAGGCTAACTTATAGCCTGAATCGGTGCCCGTCCCCTCCTTACTAATCAATTGGCAACAGCTTTACGCTTGGGTTGATAGTTACCCGCCACAGTGCCGAATGATCTTACGATACGGTTCCACGAATTGATCTGGACGACGGCCAAAGTGAGTTTAGCGATCTCTTCCTTACTGAAGTATTTATTCAGTTCATCATGAATATGATCGCTATGCTGTTCTTCGGGCAATCGTGTGAGCGTTTCTGCAAAAGCCAGTACCGCCTGTTCCTGAGGTGTGTAATAGGTAGTTTCTCTCCACGCCGCAACTGAGAACAACCGAAGCGGTGTATCACCATCTTCGATCCCTTCCTTAAAATGCATGTCCAGGCAATAGGCGCAACTATTGATCTGCGACACGCGCATCCTGACCAAATGCAACAATTTGGCATCGAGGCCGCTGTTATCTACATATTCCTGTGCTTTCAGCATCACCTGCATTAGTCCCTGGGGCAGGTCCCTGTACGAAATCCTTTCCATGTTTTTCAATTTTTAATTAGTATTATAACAAAACAAACAAGGGAAGTGTTTCGTGACAGTTTGACGAATTAATTTTGTAGTGCCTTTAACTTATCCGGGTTGCGCATAAAATATATGCGTTCGAGTTGATGGCCATTGTAGGAAAAAATCTGGCAGGTGATCAATTGGCCTTCATAATAATGAAACAGGGCCGACTGATGATTTACCATTCCCCATTTCATGTTAACCCTCGAATAATATTTCTTATTCAAACCCAGTAAGACTTTCATCACCCTTTCTCTGCCGACTATCGGTTTACGGAAGGCTGCTACTTTTCCTCCACCATCGGAGACAATGGCAATATCATCCGCAAGCAGTTGTTCCAGCCGCTCCGTATCACCTTTTGAGATAACATGTATGTACTTATCAAGATAGGCCTTAGGCACAAGTCTTTCATCAACAGGGCTGTCAATCTGTAAACGCGACCTGGCCCGACTGAATATCTTCCTCGAGTTTTCTGGTGAGATTTCCAGGACCTCCGCGATCTGTTCATGCTCGTAGTCGAATGCCTCTTTCAGTATAAAAACGGCTCTTTGCCTGGGATTTAATTTTTCCAGGATGACCATGAGAGAATATGATAATAGCTCCCGTTGTTCGATACCCCTGTCAGCTTTTTCCGTAGCTACAGGTTCGGGCAACCATTCTCCCGGGTAATCCGCGACAATTTTTTGCTTTCTTTTCTTGCGATTAATTGAAAGATTGATCACTATGCGTATCAGGTAAGACCTTTTGTCCAGAACATGTTCGGTGTCTGCATGCATAAACCTCTCAAAAGCATCCTGCACAATATCTTTTGCCTCCTCGAGAGAGCCGAGAATATTATAGGCATACGTAATGAGTAAAGGTCTCAGACTATCCATACCCGTTCAAATCTGCATTAACAATAAAGACAAACAACCCGGCTCGTTTGTGACAAAGTTCAAACCAAACTTTCAGGATATGTCTTTACGCCCCTAACCTTCTAGCTTTTATCGTTTTATAAACTTAATGGTATGCAGGTCTGCTTTTAAAAAGTAAATACCCGAGGGCATTGTAGCAAGGTTAAGGATCTGTGTTCCCTCAATTAGATTTATACGCCTGACCACCTGGCCGATATGATTGGAGATAGTTGCAGGTTGCCGTTTGTCGCTACTAATGGTAACAACACCGGTCGTCGGGTTGGGAAAAACTGCCAGCCGGGGTGCTGCACCCACATGATTGATTCGGGTAACCGGGCTATACTGAAAGCTACCGTCGATATCTGTCATCTTTAAACGGAAATAATAAGTAGTACCCGTATTTAAAACACCTGTAACAAAATTATATTGTTGCTTTCCGCTTCCGGCAGCCGGTACTGTGCCGATCGATTCATAAGCCAGTCCGTTTACGCTTTGCTCAATGATGAAATGAGAAGTATTGGTTTCCTGCTCACTTGTCCATTCCAGCAGCGCCTGTGATGTGGCTGTAGTTTGCGCGGTAAAAGATACCAGCAACAGGGGCAGCGTGGAAGAATAGGTAGCCTGGATATAAAGCCTTTTCACTGTTCCGCCACAGGGATCACCGAAGACGCCGTTAGTTGCATTGATAGTAGCGGAATTTTGCCCTACAAAAACAGCCTCTACAATACTTAGTGAATTCGCTGCATGACAGGCACCAAGTGTGAAATTGTTGCAGGTACCATCAGGAGTGCCATAGCTCGCAAAATCGATACTGGTTATTGAGTTATTCGGCGGAACGGTGAGAGTAATACTACCTCCCTCGTTTGCGATTCCACAAATGGTTGTTTGTGCCTGCGTAAAAAAACTGCAAATCAACAACACAAGCGTAAAGATTTTATTCATCAGATATAATTTATATCCAAAATTACTGTATTACGTCCAACGAGGAATTCAGTTATGAAAAATATGAACCACAATAATTAAATATTTCATCGGCTACCAAAACCGTATATATAGAGCGGCGACGATGCCTAGCACAATAATGATCATGGCCAATACACCGGGCGTCACTCTATACATTGAACGATCAACCTGCAATGCATGCACCTGTTGTCTACCTTTCTTATCAAACAGGCTGATGATGATCATGAGCAACATGGTAAAGAAAAATACCCAGCCCATCTGTATCAGGAAAGGAATCTCATAGTGACCCGCGCTGGTGAGATAAGCAGTATATAATAATGTATCATTTCCCGCTATACCAGGTAAAAACTTATCAAAAAGCACGGCCAGTAATACACCACCGATGATGCCTGCCATCGCGGCTTTCGATGTTGTTTTCTTCCAGAAAAATCCAAGCAGGAATACAGGGAAAATGGCTGGCGAGATATAACCGGTATATTTTTGAATAAATTCAAAACCACCTTTTCCACCAATACCAAGACTGTCGTTCCAGTTGACGAGGATAGCGATAACCAGTGACACTACCACTGCCACGCGTCCAATCCACACCATTTTCTTTTCCGTCGATCCACGATTGATATACTTCTTGTATATATCCAGGGTGAATATGGTCGAAATGCTGTTGGCCTTTCCGGCCAGCGATGCGACGATGGCAGCGGTAAGCGCGGCCATGGATAATCCTTTCAGTCCGGTAGGCAGAAAACCAAGTACGGCAGAATATGCATTGTCTTCCCTGAACTCACCATTGGTCAGCATCTGCTGCTGAATATCGCCCTGCTGGTGTAGTACATAAGCGGCGATACCCGGCAACACGACGAGTAATGGCATCAGCAGTTTGAGAAATGCAGCAAATAAAATACCTGTCCTTGCTGTTTTTAAATCAGCACCCAGTGCCCGCTGTGTGATATATTGGTTACATCCCCAGTAATTCAGGTTTGCGACCCACATACCTGCCGACAGCATGGCCAGGCCTGGTAAACTGGCATAGTTGTTCACCTCCTGCTGACTGGCGCCCGGGGCAGGCTTGTCAAATATCATATTAAAGTGACCTGGTGCTGATTTCAAAAGCTGGTTAAATCCGGCGAGGAAATCCTTACCATAACCAAATTTTTCACTCACTACGGTCAGCGCAATATAGGAAGTCACTAACCCCCCGATGATCAACACCAGCACCTGTATCACATCCGTATAGCCGATCACTTTCATACCTCCAAGAGTAATCACTAACGCAAAAACACCGAGACCGATCATGATCAATTGAAAATAACCGCCACCTACCAGGTTGTTGATCGCAAGTGTTCCGAGATAAAGAATGGATGTGAGGTTAACAAAAATATAAAGGAACAACCAGAAGATCGCCATGATCATCGCCACGGTTTCATTGTAGCGCGTCTTCAGGAACTGGGGCATGGTGAAGATCCGGTTCTTTAAATAGACAGGCATAAAAAATACTGCCACAATGATCAAAGACACAGCCGCCAGCCATTCATACGCCGATATCGCTATGCCCAGGCGAAACCCATTACCCGACATCCCAATAAATTGTTCGGCAGAAATATTTGAGGCGATTAAGGAAGCGCCGATAGCCCACCAGGTCAGCTGGCCCTCGGCCAGGAAAAAATCTGTAGAAGATGACTGAGCGGATTTCTTTCTTCGATACACCCAGATCCCATACGCAGCAACAACGATAAAATAAATTAGAAAAACAATGTAATCGGACTTGGCCAATGATCCCATACGGTTGGAGGTTTTGGTATAGAATCATGAATATAGTTCATTTCCGGAAAGTTGAAAACGGCAGTTAATATTTAAGCCCTGGGCTTAGCTTACGATAATTATTTCTTTATAGCCTCCGCTACTTCAACCGGGTAATCCGATTCGAGTATATCGGCACCGGCCGTAAAAATAGCACGATAAGCATCCGCACGTTCGGCCAACCCGGCCAGTTTATCATAGACTGGCGCCGCGGAAATCATGCACTTTACACCCCGTGCATGCAACAGATCATACATTTCCTGGTTAGCAGGTTTATTTTCCGAGCCAATATAGGCAATCATGTTTTTCCAGGGTATACTGGCGGCTTCATACTCTCTCAATGCTTCTTCAGTCTTGACAAAAGCCGACATCATTCGCTGCGGGTCATCGTCATAATAAAATTTCGCTTCCCGGGCTTTGTGTACAGTGACCATCATAAAATTGCCTGCATTATTTTTTCGAATGATATCTGCCGTCATTTGAAATGGCACATCCTTCTTGTCGAGATTAAGTACAGTTTTTCCTCTGGCCCAGTCTATCGCTTCCTGCAAAGTTGGTATTCGGAATGCAGTCACCTTACCATCTTTATCTTTAAGTCTCAGCTTCCTGACTTCTTCCCAGGTATAGTCCGATAACTTACCTGTGCCCGTTGTGGTC
>JAEYVW010000303.1 GCA_023429365.1 Bacteroidota bacterium | reverse complement strand
GCCGATTTAGCAGCGCGAAATGGTGTTATGATCCCTTTCACTAATAACAAACGAAAAAGCCAGGGTTTGTCAATGACCCTTTCATCCATCAGGAATTCATCGAGATAACGTTTTACATCCCTGACCTCTGTCGAATCAGGGGATCCAAGGTTCATCAGCAAAATACCTCTGTTCATTTATAATTTTCTTGTGAGCTGGCAAAGGTAATCACACGAACAAATAAATTTCAAATCGATTTCTGCACCGGCTCATGCGATTTTGCGCATACTTCATCATGATTTTTGTCAGTTCATGACTAAAATGACATACGAGTGACAGAAAATTTACCAATTTGGAAGTTGTAACGGTATTTTTGCGAAACCTTTTAAGAACAGGAAGAGATGACTGAAAACAGCGCTACTGACCTATCACAATTTCACGCTATCGGCATCAATTATCGGAAAACCAACGCCGGTATCCGTGGTTCCTATGCTATCTCCAACGATCAGTATGCGAAAATTCTGGAATTGGCTCCAACCTACGGCATTAGTGAGTGCTTTATTCTTTCCACCTGCAATCGTACCGAGATCTACGGATTTGCTGAAACACCAGGTCAGCTTGTAAGCTTGCTTTGCTCGCAAACTAAAGGCACCATCGAAGCATTTATAAAAATGGCATACTTCAAACATGGGAAGCGTGCTGTTCATCACCTGTTTGAAGTAGGCGCCGGGTTGGATTCGCAAATCCTGGGCGACTACGAAATTGTTGGCCAGATAAAATCCGCTGTACGTTTTGCCAAGGATCGCGGCTATGCGGGCACATTTCTCGAGCGGGTTGTTAACGGTGTATTGCAATCATCCAAAGCCATCAAAAACGAAACTGCTCTCAGTGGCGGCACGATCTCTGTCTCTTTCGCCGCAGTACAATACATTCTCAAAAAAATTAAAGAACCCGCAGATAAAAAGATATTATTGGTTGGTACCGGGAAGATTGGCCGTAATACGTGTAAGAATCTTGTAGACTATCTTGGTGCCAAAAATATCACGCTGATCAATCGTACCGAAGGAAAGGCTGAGTCGCTTGCAGGCGAACTGGATCTCAGTTTTGGGACAATCGCGGATCTTCCCACCCACGTCGCAGCATCCCATATCATTTTGGTGGCTACTAATGCTCCAAAGCCGACCATCCTTCGCAGGCACCTGGAAAACGCAGGTCAAAAACTGATAATTGATCTTTCCGTCCCCAGTAATGTGGAGGAATCTGTATCCGGTTTGAAGAATATTGAATTGGTAAATGTCGATGAACTATCAAAGATCAACGATGAAACGCTTGCCAATCGCCAGGCTGAGATACCAAAAGCTAATACTATCATCACGCGGCATATGGATGAGTTTTTCGAGTGGCTGGCGATGAGGCGTCATGCGCCAATGCTGAAGGCCATCAAAACCAAGTTAAAAGAAATCCATACTTCTCCTCTTTTTTCAGACTATACATCGACCATTCGAATAATCAGTTCCAACCCTGATGAAAGGATTCAGCGGGTAGTCAATGGAACTGCCTGTAAGATCCGCAATCATAACCAGGGAGGATGTTATTACATAGAAGCGATCAACGAATTTATGGCCATCAGCGCAGGTTAATTCAATGAAAAAGATCATTCGTATTGGAACAAGGGAAAGCCAACTGGCGGTATGGCAGGCCAGCCAGGTGAAAGAGCTGTTGTCGCGAAATGGCCATTCAACCGAATTAGTCGAGATAAAAAGCGAAGGCGATATCGATCTTAACACACCTCTTTACGAAATGGGCGTGCAGGGCATTTTCACAAGAAGCCTTGATGCAGCGCTGGTGAATAACAAAATCGATGTCGCGGTGCATTCGATGAAGGATGTGCCAACCCAGTTACCTGCTGGTATCAGCCAGGCTGCGGTATTGAAACGCGGCCCGGTATATGATCTGTTGGTTTATAAAAATTCTACCGACTTCCTGGACGACAAAAATTATATCGCCAATATTGCAACCAGCAGCCTGAGAAGAAAAGCCCAGTGGCTCAACAAATATCCCCGGCACCGGATGCATAATCTACGCGGCAATGTAAATACGCGACTAAAAAAACTAAAGGATGAAAACTGGGATGCCGCCATCTTTGCACAGGCAGGCCTGGAAAGGATTGACCTGCGACCTGAAAATAGTCGTATAATCGATTGGATGATCCCGGCACCAGCGCAAGGCGCTATCGTTGTGGTTTGTAGAAGCGGCGATGAATTAGTTACCGAAGCTTGCCATTCTTTCAATGACGCAGAGACATCATTGTGCACCAGGATCGAAAGAGATTTTCTCAGGGAATTGCTGGGTGGTTGTTCCACTCCTATCAGTGCGCTGGCGAAGGTAACCAATAACCAGATTCAGTTTCGCGGTAGTATACTGTCCCTGGATGGAAGCCGGAAAGTGGAAATTGAGAAAAATAATATACCGCTGCAGATGGGAACGGATTTAGGAAAAATGGCTGCCCGGGAACTATTGTCCAATGGCGGAAGCGAAATTATGGAGGAAATACGTCATGCAACACGCTAAGCCTTCCATACTTTGCACCGGTCCCGTTGATCTCCTGAGTGTGCACCAGCGCGTGCGGGATAGTGTGGATATCGATATCATTCCCTTTACTGAAATATCATCTGCAATTCCGGGGAATACAATTGAAGAAATAAAAAACATCAGCAACCAAAAAGTGATCGTCGTTTTTACAAGCGGAAACGCGTTAAGATCGGTCGCCACTATATTAGAATCACATAAACCTCACTGGTCAGTTTATTGCCTGGGCAATACTACCTATGAACTGGCAAAGTCAATATTTGGTGATCAACAGATCCGTCAAACCGCCACCGATGCTGCATTGCTGGCTAAAGCAATCATCACAGACAAAGCGATCAGCGAAGTAATATTCTTTTGCGGCAACCTGCGAAGAAATGATCTCCCGGATCTTTTACATAAAAACAATATCCGGGTTAAGGAGATCATCACTTACTATACCAGACCGGTTCAACAGGAATTAAAACGCGATTATGATGCTGTTTTATTTTTCAGCCCGAGTGCGGCAGATAGTTTTTTTAGCCATCATTCGCTGCCTGAAAAAACACGCGTATTTGTAATTGGTGCGACAACAGCAGAAAAAGTAAAATCATCGACAAGAAATATGGTGGTTGTTTCGGATAAACCGGATAAGCTTCACCTGGTTGGCATGGCCATCAATAGCCTGGTATCGCCGCTGGCATAAAAACTATAATATGGGTACATTAAAAAACGACCTTTTATTACGAACACTGCAGGGACAGCAGGTTGAACGACCGCCGGTGTGGATGATGCGCCAGGCGGGCCGTTACCTTCCGGAGTACAGGGCTATCAGGGAGAAATATGGCTTTTTTGAAAGATGCCAGACGCCTGAACTCGCGTGTGAGATCACCATCCAACCGGTTGATATAATCGGTGTGGATGCTGCGATATTGTTTTCTGATATCCTCGTTGTGCCACAGGCCATGGGTATGGAAGTACAATTGATCGAAAGCCAGGGTCCTGTCCTGCCCCAGCCTCTTAAAACCGCCCATGATCTTAAACGTGTGCGGGTGCCTGATGTCGAAGACAGCCTGAATTATGTGTTCGACGCCATAAAGCTCACTAAGAAAGAGTTGAATGAACGTGTACCCCTGATCGGCTTTGCCGGTGCTCCATGGACGTTGCTTTGTTATATGGTTCAGGGAAGAGGTTCCAAAACTTTTGACGAAGCCAGGTCATTTTGTTATACCCAACCCGAAACCGCGCACCTGCTGCTACAGATGGTCACTGATACCACGATCGCGTATCTGAAAAAACAGGTCGAAGCTGGCGCCGACACGGTACAGGTATTCGATTCATGGGCGGGTCTGCTATCTCCTCGTGATTTTGAAACCTATTCATTAAAATATATCCGGCAAATTGTGAACGCTATAAAAAACATGGCCCCGGTCATCGTATTTGCCAAAGGAGCATGGCATAGTCTTTCGCAGTTATCGGAAACCGGTGCGGCAGCACTTGGTATCGACTGGTGCATATCACCGGAGACGGCAAGGAAATTCGCCGGCCAGGATATGGTATTGCAGGGAAATTTTGATCCCGCCCGTTTGCTTTCCCCTGTGCCATCCATTCAAAAAGAAGTCAAAGAAATGCTGCTCGCATTCGGTGGCCAAAAACATATCGCCAACCTGGGTCATGGCATTTTACCCAATGTACCTGTTGATCATGCCAGGGCATTTGTAGACACAGTAAAAGAATTTGAATACAGTAAAGCAGCCGTGAATATTTAAAAGTATAAATGCCGGTGACAACCAGAGAAGAAAAACTAAAAGACAAATGGGTCCGTTTTATACATAGCCTGCAGGATGATATTTGCACGCAGCTCGAAACCGAAGATGTTAAGGCCCTGTTTTTTTCGGAAAAGTGGGACCGACCGGGAGGTGGTGGTGGCGACACCCGTATTATGAAAGACGGAAACGTATTTGAAAAAGCTGGCGTCAATACGTCAGTAGTATCCGGCACTGTGACGGACACGATGCGTAATCAACTCAAGATAGATGGCGCTAAATGGTTTGCCGCCGGGTTATCGCTGGTATTACATCCATTGAACCCGTATGTACCGACAGTGCATGCCAACTGGCGCTATTTTGAATTGTACGATAAAGCTGGAAAACTGACCGACTCCTGGTTTGGTGGTGGCGCAGATCTTACGCCTTATTATTTGTTTGAAGAAGACGCCCGCCATTTTCATGGTGTTTTAAAAGGAGCTATCGATCCCTTTGGTCCTGAACTCTATCAACAATATAAAAAAAACTGTGATGAATATTTTGTGAACACGCATCGTAACAATGAAACAAGAGGTATTGGCGGGGTGTTTTATGATTATCTTAAACCGGCAGACGAGTTTGATGCTGATACGCTTTTTCGTTTTCAGCAGGCAAACGGAAACGCATTTTTAAAAGCCTACCTTCCTATTGTTGCCAAAAGAAAAGCGACAAACTATACTGAACGTGAACTGGAGTGGCAGGAGATCAGGCGGGGACGATATGTCGAGTTCAACCTGATCCACGATCGCGGAACAATTTTCGGTCTGAAAACCAATGGCCGTACCGAAAGCATACTCATGAGCCTTCCACCGCGGGCAAAATGGGAATACAATCATGTTCCGGCAAAAGGATCTGAAGAGGAAAAGTTGCTAAATGTATGCCTGGAACCAAAAGACTGGGTGTAGCTGAGTCTTTCGAATGATTAATAAATATGTATCTAAATTTGCCGGCTGACCTTAATTTTCTAAACAATGATTCAATACCGTCGAAACAGGATCCTGCGTGCAAATCCGTCCATCCGTAGCCTGGTTGCGGAAACGACCTTACATCCGGCTGATTTTATAGCTCCACTTTTTATTGAAGATGGAAAGAATATCAAAAACGAGATCGCTTCGATGCCGGGATATTTTCGCTATAGCATTGATCTCACAGTAAAAGAAGTAAAGGAGTTATACAATATCGGTATAAGGTCGGTTTTACTTTTTGTCAAATGCAGGGATGAGGACAAAGACAATACCGGTCGCGAGGCCTGGAACCCGGAGGGCCTGATGCAACGAAGTATCAGGGCTATAAAAGAGGCGGTGCCAGAGATGCTGGTTATGACGGATGTGGCACTCGACCCATATTCCAGTTATGGCCATGATGGCATTGTAAAAGATGGCGAGATCCTGAACGATGAAACTGTTGAAGCGCTTTCCAGGATGTCGGTGAGTCATGCGCAGGCGGGCGCTGATTTTGTCGCGCCCAGTGATATGATGGATGGACGCATCGGTGCGATTAGAAGGTCGCTGGAAGAAAATGGATTCACCAAAACCGGCATCATGAGCTATAGCGCAAAATATGCGTCCTGTTTTTATGGCCCGTTTCGCGATGCGCTCGACAGTGCGCCGGGGTTTGGTGATAAGAAAACGTACCAAATGAATTATGCCAATCGCCTTGAAGCCATCAAAGAAACGCTGATGGATATTGAAGAAGGCGCTGATATCGTAATGGTAAAACCCGCGATGGCTTATCTCGATATAATCAGGGAAGTGAAGAATGCGGTGGAACTTCCGGTAAGCGCTTACCATGTAAGTGGCGAATATGCGATGATCAAGGCTGCTGCTGAGAAAGGCTGGATCGATGAGGATAAAGCTATTCTTGAAAGCCTTACCTCCATCAAACGCGCCGGCGCTGACCTGATCGCTACTTATTTTGCCAAACAGGTAATTAGGTTGCTTTCCTAAACTGAAAGAATATTGACTTTATGCTGAAGAAATAATTACCATGTATTCAAAAAGTCAGTCTCTGTTTACCCGGGCCCAGCAATCGATTCCCGGTGGTGTTAATTCCCCGGTACGTGCGTTTAAGAGTGTCGGAGGTACCCCGGTTTTTATTGACAAAGCCAGTGGTGCCTATCTCTATGATGCCGATGGCCGACGCTATATTGATTATATCGCCAGCTGGGGCCCACTGATCCTGGGACATGCATACTCACCTGTTGTAAAAGCGATCCGGGAAAAAGTTTTAGACGGCACATCGTATGGCGCACCCACCGAGCTCGAGATTGACATGGCTGAGCTGATCAAATCCATGGCACCCAATATTGACCTCATCCGAATGGTGAGCAGTGGTACGGAAGCTTGTATGAGCGCTATCCGCGTGGCACGGGGATATACAGGTCGCAACAAATTCATCAAGTTCGAAGGATGCTATCACGGTCATGCAGATGCTTTTTTAATAAAGGCTGGTAGTGGTGCCGCTACATTCAATATTCAGCATGTACCTGGAATACCGGCTCCTGTTGCCGATGATACTTTGACGGCGCCTTACAACGACCTGTCAGCAGTTGAAAAACTCCTTGAGCAATACCGGGATCAGGTGGCGGCCATTATTATCGAACCTGTGGCCGGTAATATGGGTTGCATTTTGCCAAAACCAGGATTTCTCGAAGGTCTGCGTGCTCTTTGCGATCGGGAAAAGATGCTTTTGATATTTGATGAGGTGATGACTGGGTTTCGCCTGGCACCAGGCGGGGCTCAACAGGCATTAGGCGTAAATGCCGACCTGGTAACCTATGGAAAAGTGATTGGCGCCGGCATGCCTGTAGGTGCATTCGGCGGCCGGAGGGAGATCATGGAATCAGTAGCACCAGTTGGTAAAGTGTACCAGGCGGGAACGCTTAGTGGTAATCCAATTGCGATGATCGCCGGATTTACTTTACTTACCGAACTCAAAAACAAGCCAGGTATTTACAAGGAACTGGAACAAAAAACGGTAGAGCTGAGTGAAGGCATGGCTGAAATTTTTCAAAACAAAAAAACTCCTGTTCAAATCAACAAGTTGGGAAGTATGATCAGTGTACACTTTGCAACTGAGCCCGTAACAGACTTTACCAGTTCATCCCGTAGTGACCAGCAGCAATTCAATGCATTTTTCCACCACATGCTGAAAGAAGGAATATATCTGCCACCGTCCGCATTTGAAAGCTGGTTTCTCAACAACGCCTTATCAACTGGGGATATAGCGGAAACATTAAAAGCAGTTGAAAATTTCAGATAGAAAAAAGACCCTCTGTCTAAAGGAAGTCATCACTAATTGTTAGTAACCCTGGCCAACGCTATAGTTGTGTAGTTATTTATTTTTCACATACACATGCTTGATATTTGCCTTGCCTGTTTGGCGCTCGTCCAGTTGGAATTTATCAAGGCTCTTGATCAATGGTAATAATTTCACGTAGCCATAATTGCGCGGATCGAAATCCGGCTTTCTTTTGAGCAATAATGTTCCCAGATTCCCGAGGAATGCCCAACCGTCCTCGTCTGCAATATCTTCAATGCTATCGGCGATCAGGCGGGTGAGTCCCTTGTCAACATTTCGGATCGCTCCTTTTTCCTTAGCCCCACTACGTGCGCCTTTTGCCGGCCGGGGACGGGGCTCAGGCTCTTTTTGAGCTTTTAATATTTCCAGGTAAATAAATTTATCACAGGCAGAAATAAAAGGGAGCGGTGTCTTTTTCTCACCGATACCGAAAACCATCATACCAGCTTCTCTCAAACGAGTGGCCAACCTGGTAAAATCACTATCACTGGAAACAATACAAAAACCATCCACCTTCCCACTGTACAGGATATCCATAGCGTCGATGATCATCGCCGAGTCAGTTGAATTTTTCCCGGTCGTGTAACTGTATTGTTGTACCGGGGTAATGG
>JAEYVW010000392.1 GCA_023429365.1 Bacteroidota bacterium | reverse complement strand
AGTTTTCTATTGTATCATCTCGAAAAGACCAGCCAGCTTACCAGGGGAACAGCTTTGTCGACTTTGTGGTATGGGATGAAGATGGACCTATCAGTAGCAGCCTATATCCTGGCGCCTGTTTGTGTTTTTGTGTTGCTAAGCCTGGCCCTATCGTTTTTCCGGCGACCCCTGGTCTATAAAGTATACACATTTATTATACTTCTGCTTATCCTGCTCCTCTCCATTGCCGACCTGGAAGTTTATGCCCAATGGGGTTTCAGGATCGATACGACGCCACTAAAGTTCCTGTCAACCCCGACGGAAGCCCTGGCATCTGTCAGTCACCTGCCACTGTTTTGGTTCGCCATTGGTTTCGTGGTGGTGGTCGCGCTGTTCTTTTTTGTGTTTAATAAAATAATCAGGAAGATATTCTTTGGTCCACAAACCAGGTTCAGGATTGTCACTGCCTTCTTGATCTTACTATTGATGGGAAGCCTGATCATTCCAATCAGGGGCGGTTTTCAACTGGCTCCATTGAATCAAAGCAGTGTATATTTCTCTACGAATAATTATGCAAACCATGCCGCGATCAATGCGTCATGGAATTTTCTTCATAGCCTGGTGAGTAAAGGTTCTTCGGGTAAAAATCCATATCAGTATTTGCAACCGGAGAGAGTGAAGATGATTACTGATAGTCTGTATGCTTCGTCAGGTAAAACATACCAGTTCATTCGTTCGAGGGACAACGATTCTGTCAACATCCTTTTTATCATCTGGGAAAGTTTTACGGAGAAAGTCCTGGATCTCGCGATTGAACAGGTGGAAGTAACACCTCACTTCAATCGCCTTCGGAATGAAGGAGTTTATTTTAGTAATGCTTTTGCGAGTGGCGACCGAACCAACAAGGGAATTCCGGCGATCCTGAGTGGTTATCCAGCGATGCCGGCAACCACCATCATTCACTCCCCGGCTAAGTCGCAGACTTTACAGGTGCTGTCAAAATTTTTTAAAGAGAAAGGTTATTCCTCACCATTCTTTTATGGCGGTGAACCCGAGTTTGCCAATATAAAATCCTATCTCCTGTATGGAGGATTTGATCCAATAATAGGGAAAGACGATTTTGATGAAAAGGATATGAATTCAAAATGGGGCGCACACGATGGTGTTGTGATGACACGTGTGATCTCGGATATCAATAAAGCAAAGCAGCCTTTTTTTGCGACCTGGCTTACCCTTACCAGCCATGAACCTTTTGAAACCCCTGTTCCGCCGGTATTCAGTGGTAATGATAACACGAACAAATTTCTTAACTCCATGCACTATACCGACCTGGTAGTGCATGAATTCATCGATGAATGTAAACGCCAGCCCTGGTGGAAAAATACGGTCGTGGTCATAACAGGGGATCACGGGCATCCCTTGCCAAAAAGCGAGAACAAGGCTGATGATTTCAGGATACCGATACTATTCCTTGGCGGCGTGGTGGAGAAGGCGATGGTGGTGGACAAAGTTGTTTCCCAATTGGATATTGCCAGTACGCTGACCCGGCAACTTGGTTTTAAAGGTGATGATTTTCCATTTAGCAGGAACATGGCCGACAGTACAGCACGGGAATGGGCCTTTTTTACCTTCAATAATGGGTTTGGTCTGGTGGATTCCACCGGCACACTGATCTATGATAATGTGGGGAAACAGCCGATACATACAGAGGGCGGGGTGGGCGAGGCCCAGACGGAAGCAGGTAAGGCCCTGATGCAGTGGGTGTACGGAGATTTTATCTCCAGGTAGGGAGGGGCTTGGCCGGGAATTCGATTTTGTGCCGGAATCATTAAAAAAACCTTTACCAATCCAATATTTACACTTACCTTTGCCGCCCCAATTAGTTCTTTCTTATCTGCCGGGTTAAATCCTGCAGAAAAAGTTGAAGCCATGTTCTCCCTGCCGGGTGAACAATGGAGGAATTTGGGAGTCCCGATATACATCGGGACGTTTGAACCAATAAATCAAAGAAAATGGCAAAAGAAATCTCTGGCTTTGTAAAGCTACAGTGCAAGGGCGGCCAGGCCAACCCTGCACCTCCGATCGGTCCTGCATTGGGTTCCAAAGGTGTAAACATCATGGAATTCTGCAAGCAGTTCAATGCAAGAACGCAGGACAAAATGGGAAAGGTACTTCCCGTGTTACTCACAGTTTATACTGATAAAAGTTTTGACTTCGTCATCAAAACACCCCCTGCAGCTATTCAGTTGATGGAAGCTGCGAAAATTCAAAAAGGTTCCAAAGAAAGCAACCGCGCCAAAGTTGGTAAGGTTACCTGGGATCAGGTAGAGGCTATTGCGAAAGACAAAATGCCCGACCTGAACTGCTTTACAGTGGAAAGCGCTATGAAAATGGTAGCTGGTACTGCGCGCAGCCTTGGGCTTAACGTAGAGGGAAAAGCTCCCTGGGAGAATTAAGCCCCGAATCCCCCGGTGGGGACTTTGTGAAATCCTTTAAAAAATTAGAAAATGGCATTCATCAGTAAAAAAAGAAAAGTTGTAAACGCGAAGGTGGATAAAAACAAAGCTTATTCACTGAAAGAAGCGTCTGCCCTGGTAAAAGAAATATCTACCTGCAAGTTTGATGCTTCAGTTGACCTGCACGTTCGCCTGGGTGTTGATCCCAAGAAGGCTGACCAGGCTATTCGCGGTACCGTAAACCTGCCACATGGTACAGGTAAGACAAAAAAAGTTTTAGTGCTTTGCACTCCCGATAAAGAAGCAGAAGCAAAATCAGCCGGCGCCGATTTCGTTGGCCTGGATGAGTATGTTCAAAAGATTGAAGGCGGTTGGGTAGATGTAGATGTGATCATCGCCACTCCATCAGTGATGCCTAAAATTGGTAAGCTGGGTAAGGTCCTGGGTCCACGCAACCTGATGCCCAATCCTAAAACCGGCACCGTAACCAATGATGTTGCAAATGCGGTGAACGATGTTAAAGGTGGTAAGATCGCGTTTAAGGTTGATAAAGTAGGTATCATTCATGCTTCTATCGGCCGTGTAAGTTTTTCACCCGAAAAAATTGCTGAAAACAGCCAGGAGTTGCTTAACGCGATCATCCGCGCTAAGCCTTCAACTGCGAAAGGTACTTACATGAAAGGTATCAGCATGGCCAGCACCATGAGCCCTGGCATCGCGATCGATACAAAAGCATTTATTCACTAAAGCCGGTCAATCCTTCCCCGGAAGGTTTGCAGAAGTCTTTAAACTTTAGAAAGTCAAAAATTTTTATAAAATGACTAAAGATCAAAAAAACGAAGTGATTGAACTGCTGAAAGGCAAGTTCTCGCAATACAA
>JAEYVW010000391.1 GCA_023429365.1 Bacteroidota bacterium | reverse complement strand
TCGCCGTGATACCCGCTGTAACCTTTAGGGATTTTAACCCCATTTATATAAAAAGTGGAAGGAACAAACCGGTGGAGATATCCTTTGTGGCCAACAAAGAAGTGAAGATCCCTGGTTCCCCGCAGGTATCACAGGAGGCTTTAAAAAGACTTGATACCATCCCGAAATTATTCGGTGCTATTCATTTGGAAAAAAACAATGCGCATAACGTAAGTCTCACTGAGAAAGATCTTGAGCCGAAAGTGTACCGGCTAAATACTGCCTCTGATTCCCGGCATGGAGGGTCTATCTTAAGATCGATCAACTATGATCATATTCCCGCGATTACTTATTTTAAAGAGGCTTTACTCACGGTAAAATCGATTGACCTGAAGATCGCCAATAAAAAGATCGGCTATATCATTGGCGCGGGTGATAAAGTACCCGAAGCGCTGGAGCAGATGGGATACGAGGTGACGCTGTTAACGGAGAAGGAACTTTCCCGTAATAATCTTGGCCAGTTCGATGCGATCATTGCGGGTGTGCGGGCTTACAATACCAACGACTGGATGGGTAAGTACTACGACAAGCTGATGCAATATGTGTACAATGGCGGCAATTATATCGTTCAGTATAATACAAGCAATTTTATCAGCTCCATCAAAAGCCGGATCGGGCCATACGATTTTTCAATTGGCAGGACGAGAGTGACGGATGAAAATGCGGCCGTTACATTTATAAGCCCGGTACACCCGGTCCTGAATTTTCCTAATAAGATCACTGCCGCCGATTTCAAAGGCTGGGTACAGGAGCGTAGTATTTATCATGCTTCCGAACAGGATCATAAGTTTGAATCGATATTGTCCATGGCTGACGCTGGTGATGAGCAACACGCAGGTAGCCTGATCACCGCAAAATATGGGAAAGGTTATTTTACCTATACCGGGATTGTGTTTTTCAGGGAATTGCCTGCCGGTGTGACCGGTGCATACCGGCTGCTGGCTAATCTGATCGCGTTGAATAGTCGTCGTTAAATCAACCTGAGTATACAAAGTGAGTTTGAGATTTATTGTATTGCATTGAAATTATGAGTGAAATCAAAAAGACAGGTATAAGAAGGGCAGAACTGGGACTTATTTTTGCAATTATCCTGGGTTTGATTTTGGGAAAATTAATTAAAAACGTACGGTTTGGAATTCTACTTGGACTTGTAATCGGTTTTGTGATCGTGTTCCTTGGTTGGACACGGGGTAATAAAAAAAGATGAGCGAAAAAGAAAACGATAAGATACCATTCTTTAAGACCTGGAATGCATGGTATGCATTTGTCATCCTGTTCCTGGTGTTACTGATCATTTTGTTTTCATTATTTACAAAACGATTTAGTTAAGAAACGAGGCGTCCCGATCATTTTTAATTAATCCGCCAGGCGGATTTAGAGCATGAATCAAATCGACTGGATAGTACTTGTACTAACATTGCTTGCCATCATTGTCTACGGTTTGTACAGGAGTCGTACTTCCCACAACCTTGATGGTTATTTTCTTTCCAACCGCAGTTTACCCTGGGGACTGGTATTGCTGAGTATTATGGGCACGCAGGCCAGTGCCATCACTTTTCTTTCAGCGCCAGGCCAGGCCTATACGGATGGGATGCGTTTTGTGCAATATTATTTCGGGTTGCCCCTGGCGATGGTGATCATCTGTATATTTTTTGTTCCCATATTTCATCGTTTAAAGGTTTATACGGCCTATGAGTTCCTGGAGTCCCGTTTCGATGGCAAAACAAGAACGCTGACATCCTTTCTTTTTTTATTGCAGCGTGGATTGTCAACCGGGATCAGTGTGTTTGCACCTTCCATCATTCTTTCATCGCTGCTGGGCTGGAATATTTACACCACAAACATTTTGATGGGCGGCCTGCTGATCATCTACACTATGACTGGTGGCGCCAAAGCGGTGGCCTATACACAGCAATTGCAACTGGCCATCATATTTACCGGTATGTTCCTGGCCGGGTATATGGTGGTCAATATGCTGCCGGAGAATGTAAGTTTTGCTGATGCGTTAACGGTGAGTGGTAAAATGGGTAAACTCAATGTGATCACCACGGGTTTTGAAAATGGGAAATTCAACTGGAGCGACCAGTACAACCTGCTTAGCGGGATCATTGGGGGGTTATTCCTGGGGCTGTCCTATTTTGGAGCCGATCAGTCGCAGGTGGGGCGTTATCTAACCGCAAAATCATTAACTGAAAGCCGCGTCGGTCTTTTGATGAATGGGCTGGTAAAAGTGCCGATGCAATTCCTGATACTGCTGATCGGTGCACTGGTGTTTACATTCTACCTATTCAATAAGGCGCCGATCTTTTTCAATGACGTACAGGTACGCAAACTGGAAAACTCGGTGTATAAAGACTCCTTCGCGCTGGTACAGCAGCAATATGAACTACTCGCTCAGCAAAAGGAGAATACCGTTGTTGCGTTCTCCGCGGCTACGGATGCAAAAGATGGGGCATTACAGGAGCAAAAAATAGAAGAGCTGCGTTCGCTGCAGTCAAGCTCCGACAGCCTGCGTTCAAAAGTGAAAGAATGGATCAAGACAAAAGAAGTAAAGGGCGATAACAACGACACCAATTATATTTTTCTAAGGTTTGTGGTGGATCATTTGCCAGTGGGACTGGTAGGACTGCTGATCGCGATCATCTTCCTGGCATCCTGGGGAAGCATTGCGGCGGCTATCAATTCCCTGGCTTCAAGTACCGTGGTTGACTTTCATAAACGATTTAGTAAAAAGCCGCAGAGCGGGGAACAGGAATACAGGTGGTCGAAATGGTACACGCTGGGATGGGGTATATTCTGTATCGTGGTGGCGATGTTTACTTACAATATTGGCAATAGCCTGATCGAAGCGGTGAATGTACTCGGCTCCCTGTTTTATGGAGTGATACTGGGCGTATTCCTTGTAGCATTTTTCCTGAAGAATATCCGAAGCGGGCATGTTGTGTTTTGGGCGGCTGTATTGGCAGAGATACTTGTACTCACCGTGTTTATTCTGACCCGAACCGGTGTGTTCAAAATGGGTTTCCTCTGGCTGAATCCCATCGGGGCATTCGGAGTATTATTATTTAGCCTGTTATTGCAATCCGTTTTTGTTAGGAAAGAAAGCAATACTTCCGGACAAGCATAGGCCGGGAAGACGGTAAGGAGGGAAGAAGGGAAGGTGAACGATCTTCTGTTTAAACATTTACCGCCTCCCATCCCGATAGCTATCGAGACCCGGCCACAACAAAGTATATCATTAAAAAATGGGCAGACACGACGGTATAAGAGTTCAACCTTCCCGCCTTCCCTTCTTCCCGGCCCCAATAAAGTATCTAATAAAAAAAACCGGGAAGACGTAACGGTAAAGAATTTCTAATCTTACCGCCTTCCCTTCTTCCCGGCCTAAAAAAAAATATATCATAAAAAAACCGGGATGACGCGATGACAAAGAATTTTAGTATTACCGCCTTTCATTCTTACCGGCCAATCTTAAGTTCAATTAAAATTCGCTTCCCGCCTTCCCTTCTTCCCGGCCCCAATAAAGTGTATAAAAAAAAAACCGGGAAGACGCGATGATAAAAGAATTTTAATCCCTTACCTT
>JAEYVW010000199.1 GCA_023429365.1 Bacteroidota bacterium | reverse complement strand
ACACGCCCCTGCCCCTTCGCGTACACCGTATCATGCAGCGCGACGGCATCACCCGCGAAGAAGTGGCGCAGCGCATGAGTCGCCAGCTCGACGAGAATATAAAAATGAAACTCTGCGATTCAGTACTGGTCAACGACGAGCAGCAGTTACTCATTCCACAGGTACTTGCATTGCATAGCAGGCTTTTGAGTTTGGCCGGGGAGATGGGAAGGCGGTAAGATGAATATTATATTAATCTTTGGAAATAGCCGGGGAGACGGAAAGGCGGTAAGATGAATATTATATTAATCTTTGTAAATAGCCGGGGAGACGGGTAGGCGGTGAGAAATGGTTTGTCCGATGTTGTCCGAATGATTTGTTGTTAATCTCTGCCGATTGTATAGGAAATTTCATCGGTGAATGACCTACATAATAGAATACTGCATAAAACGTCCCGATGGGACGTGGACGTCTTTTTGGTCTGGGTTTTCTACCCATAAAATCTCCCCACGTGAGAAAGTAGTTGCGTTGTAAAACGGGTTTGATTATTAAATATGAGCCATCGTTTTGAGGTATTCCAATTAGTGTTATTCGTGTAATTCGTGGCTTCTTCACCCATAAAATCTCCCCACGGGAGAAAGTAGTTGCGGTGTAAAACGGGATTGATTATTAAATATGAAGTTATATTTTGCCCGCATTCCGATTCGTGTTATTCGTGTAATTCGTGGCTTCTTCACCCGTTTCGCGTACCATCGGGACGCTTTATGGGTAGCAACAAATTTCGTTTTATAGGTATCCGTCCCGTCAGGACGGTTTATGCTGATCCGAGTGCAGCCGGTAAGGCGGGAAGACGGTGAGAAAGATTATTAAAAACCGCTCGCCTTAATATTTGTCGGGGCCAGAAGCTTAAAACATCACTAGGTAAACATTCAATTTAATACTTCCCGTCCTACCGCCTTCCCGGCCCAAAAATTACAGTCACACCCGCAAAAAAATTACTTTAGTTTAGCCAGTGCTTCTTTAATCCGCACCCACGCCCTCTCAATATTGGGCAGGCTATTCGCAAACGAAAAACGCACACACCTGGGTTCGCCAAATGCGTCCCCCATCACCGATGAAACATGCGCCGTATTGAGCAGGTACATCGAAAGATCAGCGGCATTCTTAATCGTTGCTTGTCCATCCGATTTTCCAAAATAATAACTCATATCCGGGAAGATATAAAACGCGCCATCGGGCTCGGAGCATATTACGCCAGGTATATCTTTTACCAATTCCATCACGCGATTCTTACGACGCGTAAATTCTTTGGTCATTTCCAAAGAAGGCCTGAGGTCAGTTGTCAAAGCAGTAACGGCTGCTTTTTGGGTGATCGAACATGTCGCGCTGGTAAACTGTCCCTGGATTTTTTCACAGGCCTTTGCAATCTCTTCATGAGCGGCAATATAACCAAGCCGCCAGCCGGTCATGGCAAATCCTTTACTCAAACCATTTACGATGATCACCCGATCTTTTAGATCAGGAAACTGGGCGATGCTTTCATGCTTGCCTACGAAGTTGATATACTCGTAAATCTCATCTGCCAGGATAAACACATGCGGATGCTTCCGGAAAACATTAGCCAATGCTTCCAGTTCAGCTTTGCTATACACCGCACCTGAAGGATTACACGGTGAAGAGAACATAAACACTTTCGTCCTGCTGGTGATAGCTGACTCCAGTTGTTCGGGAGATATCTTGAAACCGCTTTCCAGCGAGGTGCGCACTTCCACCACTTTTCCCCTGGCTATTTTCACCAGTTCAGAATAGGTAACCCAATAAGGCGTTGGGATCACCACTTCATCATTGTCGTCGACCAGCGCCAGCAACACATTGGCCAGGCTTTGTTTCGCACCGGTCGATGTAACAATGTTTGTTGGCTTATAATCGAGATTATTATCGCGCTTCAATTTTGTACAAACCGCTTCCCGCAGATCCAAAAAACCGGGTACCGGAGTATAATGGCTCCAGTTATCATTAATTGCTTTTATGGCTGCATCCTTAATATGCTGGGGCGTATCAAAATCTGGTTCCCCCAGGCTAAGGTCAATAACATCGGCGCCGCTGGCCCGAAGTTCCCGGCCCAACTTTGCCATCTTAAGTGTTTCCGGTTCATTAAAGCGATCTAATAGCGATGATAACTGCATGGTTGAATGGTTTAAGAAATAAAACGGGAATCTTTTTTTGGCAAGCGGGGCAAATTTATGGAATAGAATGACTCGATATAAGTAATCGGAGATTAGGAAACAGAATTTTGCCGGCAGACTTGGCCATAAAGAAAATAAACCATCCCCGCCTGCGTTTTAAGGCCGACACGCTAGGATTTGGGCACAAACCGGTGTATTTCTTTTTTTATAGTTTGTAAAGCGTTCTGAATCAGGAAAAACCACCTTAAAAAGAGTGTTACCCCCTCTTTCATTGTATACTTGAAAGCCCTATCTTTGCCGTCCTTAAAAAATTTAGTAAAGTCTTGCCCGGAATGCCCGACACATATCTGTAGAAAGACTATAATTGTAAATATCCAAAACGTATGCAACTTAAAGGTTTGGTTCGCTTCTTTACTATTCTTTTGATCATCTACTCGGTTTACCAGCTTTCTTTTACCTGGTTTGTTCGCGGCCACGAAAAAAAGATGGAAGCACGTGCTGAAAGCTTTGTGAAAGTCAACTACCCCAGCGCGGCAGAAAAATTCCCCGCCGATAAGGATTCACAGGCAGTGTACCAGGAATACCTGGAAAATATAAAAGCGGAGCGCTTGAGAAAACTGCTTGACAGCACAAAGGATGTAACCGTAACCTACGGTCCAACCGGTGCTATGAGTTACCAGAAAGCAAAAGAACAGGAGTTGAACCTCGGTCTCGACCTACAGGGCGGGATGAACGTGACGCTTGAGGTGGAAATGACCGGACTATTAAAAACCCTGGCCAACAATTCGAAAGATCCAAACTTCTTAAAAGCGTTGGATAACGCCAATGTCCGCAAAGCGAATAGCGATGCTAACTTCGTTCGTTTGTTTGCAGAAGAATACCAGAAACTGGCTGGCAATAATAAATTATCCGGCCTGTTTGCAGCAGCCAACAAAGACCAGATCAAGGTTGGCGATAGTGATAACAAAGTGATCGGCGTTTTGGATGGTTTTGCAAGAGACGCATTCGATAATACATTCCGTATCCTGAATACACGTATCGACCAGTTTGGTGTCGCGCAACCCAATATCAACCCCGATCCTGAAAAAGGAATTATTTCGGTTGAACTTCCCGGTATACAGGATAAAGAGCGTGTAAGAAAACTTCTTCAGTCCTCAGCTAACCTGCAGTTCTGGGAAGTATTTAACATTGCTGAACTCACTTCATCTATCACTAAAGCAGATGGTATTTTTTATACCATGATGGGTGGAAAAGCAAAGGCTGACACCGCGCTGAAAGCCGTCGATACAACCAGTCAGCAGGCAGGCAGCTCGACTGATACATCCCAAACCGAGTCCGGCCTGGCTAAACTCGACGGCGACGATACCAGCAGCACAACCACGGCTGCGGTGGATGATGCCGCCGAGGCTCGCAAACATTTATATGGATTTATCCAATTTACGCAGGGTTACCAGGACGCTGGTAAAGTTCGTTTCCCGGCTGCTATCGGTTATGTAGCAATCCGCGATACAGCGCAGGTGAGAGAATATCTTGAAACA
Source organism: Bacteroidota bacterium (assembly GCA_023429365.1). Classification (GTDB taxonomy): domain Bacteria; phylum Bacteroidota; class Bacteroidia; order Chitinophagales; family Chitinophagaceae; genus Terrimonas_B. The sequence continues at coordinate 2,194 of JAEYVW010000199.1, read as the reverse complement.
CCGGCCATTCGTTCATCCTTCCCTGCACAAATGGTATGGATGTATGGAAAGCCCGAACGTACCACTGGAAATAAAGTAGCAGACTTCGTTCCATTATATGCGATAAAAACTTTTGGCCGCGATAAAGCGAAGATCGAAGGTGATGCGGTGGCAAATGCCAACCACGACTTTGATCAGAATGGTCGTCCTGAAGTAAACATGGTCATGACCAGCACAGGTACCAAAGCCTGGGCGAAGATGACTGGTGAAAACGTTGGCAAACCCATTGCTATCGTACTCGATAACATCGTATATTCTGCACCACACGTAAACGGTGTGATCGATGGAGGCACTTCCCAGATCTCCGGTGGCTTCACAGTAGAGGAAGCCGAGGATCTTGCCAATATGCTTAAGATCGGTAAACTGCCCGCACCTGCGAAGATCGTTCAGGAACAAACTGTTGGTCCTACCCTCGGAGCCGAGGCGATCAAAGGTGGTTTGTTATCATTTGGTCTTTCCTTTATCGTCATCTTTATCCTGATGCTGGTGTATTATAATACCGGCGGATGGGTGGCCAATGTGGCCCTGGTACTCAACCTGCTTTTTACAGTAGGTATACTGGCAGGACTTGGAGCAACACTTACGGCACCTGGTATCGCGGGCCTGGTACTTACGATCGGTATGGCCGTTGATACAAACGTGTTGATCTATGAACGTATCAAAGAAGAGCTGGCAAGAGGTAAAAGTTATATCACGGCTGTGAATGATGGTTACCATCGCTCATTACCACCAGTTCTGGATGGTCACATCACTACCCTGCTTACCGCTATCATCCTGTTTTATTTTGGACTGGGTCCGGTAAAAGGTTTTGCTACCACACAGATCCTCGGTCTGTTGTTGTCTCTGTTCTGCGGTATCCTCGTGAGTCGCTGGGTAACTGATATATTCACCCGCAAAGGCAAGCAGCTGAAATACTTTACCAGCGTATCCCGCAGGATCTTCCAGCATGCCAAATACAAGTTTGTTGAGTTTCGCAAAACCGCCTACGCCATTTCCTTCGTCGTTTTGGCCTTGGGTATTGCCGCCTTCATTAACGGCTTTGATTATGGTGTGGAATTCGATGGTGGACGTAGTTACACCGTAAGGTTTGATAAAAATATCAGTAAGGATGTAGAAAAGATCAGGGAAGAGCTGACAGTTGCTTTTGAAAATGAACACCCGGTCATCAAAACTGTGGGTGGTACCAGCACATTGGATATCACTACAGCTTACCTGATCAGGGATACAAGACCTGAAACGGATTCATTAGTGGAGTACAAATTGTTTGAAGGTCTCAAATCTTACCTGCCGGCTGGATATACTTTTGACAAGTTTACGACCGCCGATGAAAACCCAACAGCTGTGGGTAAGATCGGTTCTAAAAAAGTATTGCCCACAATTTCTGATGACCTGAAAAAAGGCGCCGTGAAAGCGACCGTATTCGCTTTGTTCGTGATCTTCCTTTATATCTTTATCCGCTTCCGCGACTGGAGATATTCTTTAGGAACGATCGTAGCCCTGATGCACGACGTATTGGTAACACTGATCGTTTTCTCTTTTGCAAAAAGCATCGTTCCTTTCCCGCTCGAGATCGACCAGCATTTTATCGCGGCCATCCTCACGGTGATCGGTTTCTCGATGATCGATACCGTGGTAATCTTTGACCGTATACGGGAAGACCGCAGGCTGTACCCATCGGCACCACTCGCACAGACTATCAACCGTGCGATCAATGAAACCCTGAGCCGTACGATCATGACATCGCTCACGGTATTCCTGACGATCCTGATCCTGTTCCTGGTGGGCGGTGAAGTGACAAGAGGCTTTGCTTTCGCAATGCTGATCGGTGTTGTTACCGGTATCTACTCTTCCGTATTCGTAGCGGCACCCATCCTGTTGGATCTGGGTACCGGCAAATCTAAAGTGGCAAAAACACAGCCGGATACCAAGCCAGCGATAAAGCCAGAGACCGTAAAAAGCTAAAAACCCGATTTGAATAAAATAGAAAAGCTGTCCGTTAAAGGCAGCTTTTCTATTTTCAGTAAGGTGATAAAGAGAGATTATGTAAATCCTGCAATAATTACACGGCAAAACTGGTACCGCAGCCGCAGGTGGTACTTGCATTGGGATTATTAAACGTAAAGCCGCGATTATTCAGTCCATCCTGCCAGTCAAC
>JAEYVW010000384.1 GCA_023429365.1 Bacteroidota bacterium | reverse complement strand
CTGCTCACTACTATGAATGCGAATAGACATGTTCATTACATCCGCCATTACCTGCATCACATATGGAGATTTCCTGGCTACACCGCCAAGACCGATCAACCCTTTTACCGGTACACCCTGATCAACGAATCTTTCAACGATAGTTTTAGCACCGAAACAGGTAGCTTCCACCAGGGCTTTAAAAATGCGCGGTGCCGTCCTGCCAAGGTATAGGTTAGTCAGAGCAGCTTTTAAAAGATGGTTGGCATCAGGGGTTCTGCGTCCATTTAACCAATCAACAGCGAGTTCATCGTTTTCCTGGTGCGGAATCCTGGCGGCCTCATCAGAAAGTTGTTGCAGCGAAGGTTCTTTCACCAGGTTTTTAAACCAGGCAAATACATCCCCGAATGCACTCTGTCCGGCTTCCATTCCTACCATGCCGGGTATGATAGATCCATTTACCTGGCCGCAAATGCCATTTACGAGTAAATTATCGATTTCTTCCGCCGGGGCAACCAGCATATCGCAGGTTGATGTACCCATGACCTTGCTTAAAAAATAAGGTTCTATCTGTCCACCTACGGCACCCATATGTGCGTCGAACGCACCCACGCCTACAATTACATCGGTTGATAGTCCAAGCTTTTCTGCCCAACCACCACTCAGCCTGCCGGCAGATTTGTCGGCGGTATAGGTTTCTGTACACAGTCGGGTGGTGAAGCCAGCCAGTCGTTTGTCGAGTGCACTAAAGAATTCATCCGGTGGGAAACCATCCCATTCGCCAGACCACAGCGCTTTATGGCCCGCTGCGCAGACACTTCTTTTCATTTGATGCACATCGCTGCCACCGGTAAGTAAAAAAGGAATCCAGTCGCAATGTTCTACAAAGGAATAACAGGCTTGTTTTACACTGTCATCCTCTCGCAACAAATGCAGGAGCTTTGCCCAAAACCATTCGGAAGAATAAATTCCGCCGACAAAACGGAGATAGTTGGTTGAAAATTTTTTCGCATGTTCATTGATCTCGGCTGCCTCAGTTGTGGCGGTATGATCCTTCCACAACACGAACAGGGCATTCGGATTATTTTCAAACTCCGGCAGCAGGGCAAGTGGCTGCCCTGTTTTATCTACGGCAACTGGGGTTGATCCGGTAGTATCTACAGAAATGGCTTTTACCTGTGCCGCGATCTTTGGCCCGGCTTTCTGGACACATTCGCGGATAGTCGTCTCAAGCCCTTCCATGTAATCAAGGGGATGCTGCCTGAATTGTTGCGACGGGGCATCACAATAGAGTCCTTTTTGCCAACGAGGGTAGTAAAAAACAGAGGAATTTATTTCTTCACCATTCTCTGCATTTACCAGCACAGATCTAACTGAATCCGTACCGTAATCGACACCAATAACATAACGGTCGTTCATGATTAATGTTAAAATAACACTTATAAACTGAAACAAAAAAAAATTCTGATTGCCGTCTGTCAAATAATCATAAATGCGGAACTTGCTTACTGGCTAAACATTGCCAGTGAAAAATTTAGCAGGAAGAAAACTCATAAAAGCCTGAACGGTTCGTGTGTATTTACGTTTATCCAGTCTGTAGTAATAAGCGCCGCGTTTTGAACTTTGTTTTTCTTTGTCCTTTTGTTTGATCAGGAGTTTAGCATTAGACAACTTGCGGATGAAATTTCTTTTATCAAGATCAATCTGGTACACGGCTTTATAAAGGTTGAGTAGTTGTGGAATCGTGAAACGGTCGGGCAGTAATTCAAAAAGTATGGGATGCAAAGCCGCTTTATACTGTAGTCTTTGGCGTGACCTCTCAGCTAAGATCCTGTGGTCAAAGATCAGTTTGGGCAGCTTTTTTAATGAGAACCACTCGGGGTGGAAGTCATCACTCAGTTGCTTTTCATATTCATGGATATCGATCAGTGCAAAGTACACCACGGAGATTGTGCGCTCCAGCGGATCCCGGCGTGGATCGCCAAAAGCATGTACCTGTTCCATATAAACATCTCTCAAACCCGTGAGTTTATGCAATACCCGGGCTGCAGCCTGTTCGAGGCTCTCATTACGCTGCACGAAACCACCCATCAGGCTCCATTTCCCTTTTTCAGGTTCGAAACCACGGTGTATGAGCAATAGTTTCAGTTCCTTTCCATCAAAACCAAAGATGACACAGTCAACCGCGACCGCTAAGCGTTCCGCGGGGTATTTTAAAGCCATAGCATGATTTGTCCCAAAAATAGAGATCATTTTTGGTAATGGTTATTAGGGATGGACAAAAACGAAACCATCGGTATTGTTTAGAGAAAAGGCATGTGCAGGTGTTGAGAGGGGGGAGGCGCTAAAAATGCCAGGCGATAGTCAGTATCTTTACGGAACTGTCGTTGGAACAATAGGTATTGCCTGTAGTGTGGAAATTATTGCTCAATTGTGATTAAAGCCGGCGCTATACTATTCTAAGCATCAACAAATATTCCGGATTTCATTATATTCTATTTAATGGCAAAAGATTTGAATAATGCATAGCGATCGTATGAATGCTTGTATTAAAAAATTACTCTATTGCCTGATCGGCATTATATCGCTCCATTGCGGATCTACTGATCGTACGGCAGGGATGAAATTTGAAAGTCCCGATGGTTTTAATATGGGGAAGGCGGTACAGTTAAAGCTGCCACTGGAACTGGATGAGATTTCAGGCGTTGCCTATTATCCTCCCGACAGCTCCATATTTGCCATCAATGACGAAAAAGGATGGCTTTATAAAATTAGTAATGGAAGACGTATCAAGCACTGGCCATTTTCAAAAGGTGCCGATTTTGAAGACCTTGTTTTGCGAGACAGCATATTTTATGTATTGGAGAGTACCGGTAATATTCTAAGACTCTCATTTGATACAACAAAAAACGGGGCGTCATCTATTGGTGTGCAAAAATATGTTTTCGACCAGGGATCTGGTGAGGACGAATTTGAGATACTATATTGGGATTCTACCCGCCACAAACTGATACTGATCTGTAAGGATTGTGATGCGGACAAAAAACATTCCCTTTCCACTTTCGCTTTTGATCCTACCACGGGTAAATATGAAACTTCGCCCTTTAAGATAGATGTAACTCAGATAGCGAAGTCACTTGGAGAAGAAAAAATGAAGTTTAAACCTTCAGCGGCCTCCATCAATCCAAAAGACGGTATGCTTTATATCATTTCCTCTGTCAATAAAGTATTAGTGGTAATGGATGTAAACGGCCGGCTGAAAAAATCTTACCGCATAGATCCGGCAATTTTTAAACAGCCGGAAGGGCTCACGTTTGCACCTTCCGGGGGCATGATCATTTCAAATGAGGCGGCGGATGTTGGTGTGGCTGACATTTTATTCTTTTCATATCATAAACGATAATCATGCGCAGGGTAGTTCTGATGATCTTTTTACTGGGCCTCTGTTATCTGCTCCCGGCGCAATCCGATTCGGTAAAAACAAGAGTAATACTGGTAGGTGATGCTGGTGCCCTGTACCCCGATAAGCCCTCGGTGCTAAGCGCCATCCGCAACAATATAAAGCTGGATAAAAATACGGTCGTTGTATATCTCGGCGACAATCTCTACGATGCAGGCCTTCCTCACGAGACTTATTCCCGCTATTCGGATATCAAGGCCGCCCTGGATTCGCAAATCAACCTGTTGAAAGGTACTGCTGCAAAAGGCTATATGATCCCGGGTAACCATGACTGGGAAAATGGCGGCGTGCGCGGGCTCGAAACCGTCATTCGGCAACAGAATTATGTTGATCGCTATGGGGAAGGAAACATAGAGTTTTTTCCTAAAACAGGATGCCCGGGCCCGGTGGAAATAGAGATCGGCGACGATGTGGTACTGGTGGTGATGGATAGCCAATGGTGGATCCATTCCAACGATAAACCGGGTGTTGAATCAGATTGTGAATACAAGACAGAAGATGAAGTGATAAACGAACTGGGTGATATCCTCAATAAGAACTATAAAAAGCTTGTACTGCTCGCCACGCACCATCCTTTTAAGAGTAACGGTCCGCATGGAGGATATTTTACCTGGAAGCAGCATATTTTCCCGTTTACCGAACTGCGTGAGCATTTATATATCCCCTTACCTTTAATAGGCTCCGCATACCCGATCGCCCGCAGCGTATTCGGTACTCCACAGGATATCAAACATCCTTCTTACACCAATATGATCAACCGTGTGATGGAAGCAGTGCAGACACATCCCCATGTGATCATGGTGGCCGGTCATGAACATGCCTTGCAATTGTTGCGCGACAGCAGCTATAATTATATAGTTAGTGGAAGCGGATGTAAAACTACCCGTGTATCGCCTGGCCGAAAGGCTGAGTTTGCCGCGCGGGAACTTGGGTTTGCCACGCTGGATATTCTGAAAAATAAAACGGTCAGAGCAAATTTTTATACCCTTAACGCTAAACCCGATGATTCTTTAAAGCTGGCATACTCCGAACGGATCCTGGACTACTCAAAACTACCCCCGCTGCCCGAAGATACCGTACAACCGGTGACTTATGTGTACGAGGATTTTGTAAAAGCGCCAGCGAGCGGACAATACGACGATGCGGGAAGCCTGAAGCAATTTTTTAATGGCAAAAATTACCGGGAAGAATGGTCTACGCCAGTCAACCTGAAAGTGTTTAATGTGAATAAGGAAAAAGGGGGGTTTACTATTGAAGGCGTTGGTGGAGGAAAACAAACCAGGTCCCTGCAATTGAAAGACAAGGCGGGCAATGAATGGGCCCTGCGTACCATTGATAAAGACCCGTCTGGGGCCATACCTGCTAATTTCAGGGAGAGCTTTGCATCCAATATTGTACAGGATCTAATCTCGGCTGCACATCCCTACGCGCCGCTCGCCATACCGGTGTTGGCCGACACCACGAATATACTGGTTGCCACCCCCGAATTTTTTTATGTACCCGATGATCCGTCACTAGGATATTACAGGCCACTTTTTGCCAATAAGATCTGTATGCTGGAGCGAAAAGATCCCGAGGGCCTTGATGGCAAGAGCAGTTATAAACTGTTCAACAGCATGCGCGACGATAACGACAATACTGTTGACCAGGAGGCTGTATTAAAAGCGCGTTTGCTTGATATGTTGATTGCTGACTGGGATCGCCATTTTGATCAGTGGAAATGGATCACGCGCGATACTGGCCAGGGGAAATTGTTTGTTCCCATACCCCGCGATCGCGACCAGGCATTTTTTTATTCAGATGGTTTGATCGTAAAATATATGTCTGGCCGTCGCATTCCGTTCCTGAAGGGGTTGCGACATAATTTGCCCGATATAAATAAGCTGAATATGGTGTCAAAGGATTTTGACCGTCTTTATCTTAACAACCTCGATGAACCCAGATGGCATCGGGTGGCATTAGATTTTACCCAGAAGCTAACGGATGCAAAAATAGAGTCTGCCATACACAAGATGCCGCCTGAAATCTATGCCATCAGTGGAGATAAGATCGTTGAGAAGCTTGTCAGCCGTAAGAAGATGCTGGTACATGAATCTTTAAAATACTACCGGTTTCTTTCAAAAGAAGTGGATGTCCTCGGAAGCAATGAGAATGAAAAATTTTCGATCAGTTCACAAAATGACAGCCTGTCGCTAACTGTTTTTTCCTATCGTAAACATGCAGATACAAATTTTGTAATGTATCACCGGGTATTTGATCCCGCCGTTACAAAGGAAATAAGACTTTATGGTTTTAATGGAGAGGATAGATTCGAAATCGACAGCGGCATGCATTCCAGTATACGTATCCGGATGATTGGTGGACGGGGAAACGATTCGTTTTTTATCAACAGCAGGCTCCGCACATTTGTGTATGACAATACCGCTGACACCAATTTTATTATATCAAACCGAGGAACAAAAACATATTTCAAGGATGACCCCAATATAAATGAATTTAATATCCGGCATTTCAACTACCCGATAAATCGTTTTCCGCGTGTTATTGTTGGTTTCAACGAAGACGATGGATTTTTACTGGGCACCGGGCTTTGGATCACGCGGTTTGGATTTCGAAAGCAGCCCTTCGCGAGCGAACATAAACTTTCGGCACTGTTTGCCCTGGCACGAAAGGCCTGGCAGGTAAAATACCACGGAGAACTTATCAGTGTTTTCGCAGGTACCGACATTGTACTACATGGACAGATCAATAGTCCGGCACTCAACAATTTTTTTGGGTTTGGGAACGGCACCACCCTTGACGATTCAAAACCCGCTCGCTTTTACCGTACACGCTACAAATTTGCCGAGGCGGATATAATGCTTCGGAAAAAATACTTTGGCAAACTTAGTTTCCTCGTCGGACCATCGGTTTACCATTACTGGAACCGGCTTGCTAATAACGAAGATTATATTCTGTCCAAACCTTCAGAAGCAGGTCTAGATTCTCTTGCAGTGTACACGTCAAAAACGTACGCGGGTATTAAGGCTGGTATTGAGTTGGACAATCTGAACAGCGATCTGTTCCCCACACGTGGTATCAGGTGGGTGAATCGCTTCACCTGGCTGCAGCCGCTCGGAAATTCGGGCGAGCGACTGAACAAGATCGAGTCGGATATGACTATCTATGCCAGCCTGAAGATTCCTGCCCGGGTAATTGGCGTGATCAAGGCAGGCGGCGGACATATCTTCAACGAAGACGTAGATTATTTCCAGGCATTGTCGGTAGGACAAAATAACGTGTTGCGCGGGTTCCGGAAGAACCGGTTTACCGGTACCTCGCTTGCTTATGGAAGCCTCGAGTTCAGGATCAAATTATTCGACAGCCGGTCTTATATTTTTCCCGGGCAGGTTGGCCTGATCGTTTTCAACGATGTTGCACGTGTCTGGTACCGAAATGACACAGTTAAGCGATGGCATTATGCGGCCGGTGGCGGGTTTTACTATAATCCCTTTAACCTCGCGATACTTTCGGCAACAGTGGGCTGGTCAAAAGAGGACAGGGTGTTTAACTTTTCACTTGGTACGAAGTTTAATATTACCTTTTAGTATGAAAAATACAGAGAAGCAAATTGTAAAACAGGCGGAAGATTATGTAACG
>JAEYVW010000044.1 GCA_023429365.1 Bacteroidota bacterium | reverse complement strand
TCCTGGGCGGAGCAAAGCATGGTGCAGCATATCAGCAGCAGGCCAAAGCTGTAGAGTTTTGGGTAATTCATCGGATATTAATTTAAACGAAATTGCCTGGTACAGGTGGCTTGGACCTGTACAGTCTTCTGGTAGGGGACGGATGTCAAAGATTGTTAAAACATTTATCAAAAACCAAAACCGACAGCGAGCAAAATTGGAAATTGGGTGATAGTACGCTGGGGGAAATCGTAAAACTTCGGGGGATAATTTTTTATCAGTATTGACCGGTGCTCAGCATCACCAGTGTGCAGGCTTCGAGGGTCTGGATGTTGTTTTCTGTAGCAATTTTTTTCAGCTCTTCATTTTCGGTACCCGGGTTAAAAATGATACGCCGGGGCTTGAGCGAAATAATATAGTCGTAGTATTCCTGCTGGTGGGTTGGATTTAAATATAATGTTACGGTGTCAACGCCTTCGACCGGTAGTTTTTCTTTTTCGATCAGTACATCACCCACTTTTGTATTTTTCCTACCGATGCCGGATACCGGGTGACCATGATTTCTCAGGCGCTGAATAGCCAGGTAACTATACCTTGCGGGGTTATCGGAGGCGCCAAGAACCAGGGTCTTTTTTGACATGATACAAATTTATGGGTGTATTATAGAATAACGTAAATGGCAGCTGTATTGTTTATAGGTATTAGCATAACGGTTCATCTAATACATCAGTAAACATGCCAATAAGAAATTTTCTACTTCAACATTTTCATCAACCCTCCCACGAACCAGTTCTCCTCGGCCCTGATCATAGCATCGAGGGTTTTGTCAGCCTGTTTGCCCAGCTTTTTAATGCTGCTTACCGTATCGACGAATGATTTGACATTCTTGTCGCGTTTATCAGCTTCCACTTCTTCCAGTTGGTCAAGCAGTTTGAGCATGGGATCCAGTTCTCGTTTTTTACGCTCCTTCACGATCAGTTTGACTACTTTCCAGATGTCTTTTTCCGCAGAAAAATATTCCTTTCTTTCACCAGGGAGTATCACCCGTTCTACCAGGCCCCAACTGATCAGTTCCCGGATATTCATATTTACATTACCGCGACTGATATTCAGCTCTTCCATCATTTCATCCTGGGTTATAGGGTCAGGGCTTATCAGCAAAAGGGCATGTATTTGTGCCATCGTACGGTTGATGCCCCAATTGGTTCCAAATGCTCCCCAACTGCTTATAAATTGTTGTCTTGCTTCTGTAAGTTTCATGTAGCAAAAATATGCTTATGTTCTGAACTTTCAAAAAATACTGAAAATATAGTTTAAATTGGTAGTCTGTGGTTTTGTTTAAAGTAGTTGAATGTGGGTGAATGTAGTTTAATGTTGTACTATGCAAAAATCATAGCCGATCATAAAAACCATGATGATCCGCGTTCCCTCTACTTTGAATCTAAGATATCTTTGACGCAAGAACCGTAGAACGCGGATTGTTATGATGGTCATGATTTATTATGATTGGTGTCTGCTATGATAGGATCATAACTGATCATAATAATCATAAGGATCTGTGTTCCCCTACTTTAAATCTAAGGTGTTTTAGAAGCCTGGATTGTAGAACGCGGATTGTTATGATGGTCATGATTTATTATGATGGGTGCCTGCTATGATGGGATCATAACCGACCTTAAAAATTCTAGAGCTTCCTTTTTATTGTTTAAAATGGTTGAATGTAGTTGAACGTAGTTTAATATTGTTTTACGACATTAAACCATCTTCAACAATTTGCAACAATCTTCAACCGTCGGTATCAAAAGCATTCCAGCCGCCGGTCCGGTTTATCGCCCGTGATCTGGCGCGGTCGCAGGGTAAAAGCAATGTAACCGCCCCCGCGGTGCATTTTCTTTTTTGAAAAAATATTGCTCCAGTTGTGAAGGCCTAAAAGAACCGGTCCCAGTCGAATGGCGCCTCCCACCCAAAGCTGGTTATGACTGTTGAATGAAAATGGCATGTAAAATCCTTTCTTCCGGGTTTCCCAGCGTGGTGTGATCGTAAGGAATGTCAGGTCTTTTACATATTTACCGCTACCACCGAGAAAAGAGTTGAGGTTGACTGATAGATCCGCATTTACAAAGAAGGCACCTGTAATGAACTTATCGACATTCACTACCGCTCTTGTAGGATGAGCAACCCTGAACTTACCGCCAAATGTGCTGACGGACCCAAAGATAGCTGAAAGGCTGTCCTTAAACTCTCCCAGGTTGGTGATAGTGGAGTCAAGCGACTGATCCATGACCAGGTCAGTTACCCCGGGCCTGATATTCCTTGCACGGGTACTATATTGTCCAAAATGGTATTGCGCATAACCAATATCCAATACCGCGAGACCAATCTTCCAGTCATAATCAAAATAGCCGTCATCTTCATCGTCATAGCGACTCACACTTTGCAGCTTCACCAGGTATTCAAGGCCGATATCCATCGACCCGCCACCTTCTGTAAATGAAAAAAAATCCCGATAATTAGCGTTGAATTTCCGCTCTTTGTTCCAGCGATCAAAATTTGAGGAGTACCCCATGTCAAAGCTTGCCGATAAGATTTCATATTCAGCTCCTGAAGGATCAACATTACGAATAAAGTTTCCATCCGTAAGTTTTGCAAAGGCTCCGGACAATCCCCTGTTCAGTTTGAGTGTGATGCCTGCATTCAACCGGCCGAATTCATTATCAAATATGGTTCGCCCGTAACTCGCATATAATTCCGCCCAGCTGCTGGTCGACATTTCCCCCGACAAACTGCCACCACCTTCGTTTTGACGAAAGAAATCTGCATATCGCTGAAGTGTATCCACAAAATGGTAGGTACCTGTTTTCAATGTTGCCGCCCCACGAAGATTGGCGCCGAATGCGATCGTATTTTTTTTGTTTATCGCGATCCTGGCATTAAGCAGGTTGAGGTTGAAATTGATATTGCCATATCTTTTGAAGCGTCCGGGCTTAATCAGGTATTCGGAGTTGGCGGGGTTTGAAAGAAGTGAATAGTTGAGAACCTGTATCGCATTGGTAGTATGCATATCCTGAATGCCCAGTAAAGTTAAATCCCAGCGAAAAGGAGTGTTCACCATCGCTGCAGGATTGTTGTGAACGTTCAGTGAACCGATATAGGAAGAACCATAGGTAGCAGTATAATGCTGTGCATCGGAAAAACCAGGGAGCAGGCACAAAATCAATATGATTCTCGACACTTTCATGTGCAAAAAAAAGACCTTGGTATCAAGGTCCTGTTATACTGTAATTTAATGAATTCTACTTTATCTCTACGATTTCCGTATTGCTTTCATCTCCATTTTTATGCTTGCCCAAATAGCCCGGAAGATCCATGCCTGCCATATCAAAAATATCTTTTAATGGTGGCACGGCTTTATACAGTCCGCTTACAAAGCTGGCTGTAGAGCCTTTTCCATCAGGATTCTGACCTCCATCCCAAACGGTTACTTTATCGATCTTGATATTCTGGATCGCTTCGGACTGAAGTTTGACCAGTTCAGGTAATTTGTCTGCGATCATCAGCAATACAGCATCCTTTGGATTATCACCCGCTGCTTTCACGATGCGATCCAAACCTTCCGCCTGTTTGGTGAGGATCTCATAAAGACCTCTTGCTTCGGCTTCCAGTTTTGCAAAGATGGCATCGGCCTCACCTTTTGCTTTTTCACGCACCTGTTCGGCCTGCGCCTGCGCTTCAATGATGAGTTTTTGTTTTTGAATATCGGCTGCAACTACGATGGTGGCATTTTGCGAAGCGCGATCTCTTTCTGCACGCGCATCCTCTGATCTTTTCTCCGCGAGATAGGCTTCTTCCAGTGCCTTTGCCGCCTGAACTTTTTCAGCCGCTATCGCCTTTTTGAGCGCTTCGGCTTCCCGTTCCCTTCTGGTCGCTTCAGAATTAGCGATCTCAATTTTTGAAATGTTTTCGCCCTGTACAGCAATTGCATTGGCTTCTGCGATCTTAACGCGGGTGTCTCTTTCCGCCTCTGCCTTACCGATGTTTTCATCACGATTGGCGCCGGCGATCTGAATTTCTTTTTCTTTTACTGCCATCGCCACGTTGATATCGCGGTCGCGTTGTGTTTCGGCAACTTTGATATCCCTTTCTTTTTCAGCCGTGGTCTTACCTATATCACCCGTACGTTCCTGTTCGGCAACGCGGATCTTTGCCTCGTTGATGGCTTTTGCCGCAGCTTCTTTACCCAGGGCATCGATATAGCCGCTTTCATCTTTGATATCGGTTACGTTTACGTTGATCATTTTCAAACCGATCTTGTTCAGTTCGGCTTCTACGTTGCTAGCGATATTAGCGAGGAATTTATCGCGGTTGTTGTTGATCTCTTCGATATCCATCATCGCTACGACCAGGCGCATCTGGCCCAGGATAATATCTTTGGCAAGGTCATGGATCGCAGGGCGCTGCATACCCAGCAGGCGTTCCGCTGCGTTTTGCATCACGGCTTGTTCTGTGGAGATACCAACAGTAAAACGAGAGGGTACGTCAACCCGGATATTTTGCTTACTCAGCGCGCTGGTCAGATTTACTTCTAAAGAAATAGGAGTGAGATCGAGGAATGAATAGTCCTGAATGATCGGCCAGATGAATGCGGCACCACCATGAATACATCTCGCGGTAAGTGAACCTTCAGCATTTTTGCCCACTTTACCATACACCACCAGGATGCGATCCGACGGACAGCGTTTGTAACGCCGGAACATCGAAAAAATAAGAATGAAAAAGAATACAACCGCAACCGCGACGATCAATAATAGATTTTCTGCCATGTTTCTGTTTTAAAGTATTAGGTAAGGTTGGAAGAAACGATCAGGATATTGTTGTTGAGGATCTCTACCACTTTTACAAGCTTGCCTGTCGGAATCGGGTTCTCATCATCAGTGATTGCCTGCAATTCCTGCAATGATCCCTGTACTTTGATATGCACTTTGCCATAACCATTTCTTTGGGCCGGTATGACAAGGTAAGTCTCTCCAATTTTATTTAACGCGTTTGAAATTTCAAGTGTTCCGCTATGCTTTAATCGGCTCATGCTGCGAAACAGGAACATCATCATCACTACCATCAGGGTACCGGCAATAAAAGCAGCGCCTATTGTGATAGCCTGGTTCATACCACCCTTGATGAAGGCGATACCTGTCCATCCAAAAATGGTGAAAAACGCGATCAGGTTTTTGATGGTGAAAAACCCGGGACCTGCGCCGTCATCGCCAGCGATGGAAGCATCGGCATCGCCCATGGCTGCATCGCCATCCCCGGCTGTAAAAGAAAGTATAGCCTGGATAAGAAAAAGTGTTGAAAATATGATGGCAATGACCCAGAAAATTTTCTCAAAAAAGGCCATCCCCTGCCACCAGGTGGAAATGTCGAGCAGTGTCATTTTTGGTTGATTCGGTGAATATCGAATATAAGAAATCCCGCCGGTTGGCGGGATGTTTTTTTAAGGGTAGTTATCGTATGGTAAACGGTTTTTTCCAGCTCTTCTCTTACAATTGATTTTTATTGTATCTCAAATTTTGCATATATCTCGGAACGGATCTTAATTTTTGTAAATCCAAGCTGTCCCTCAAGGCCTTTTGCAGCCTGGTTGGTGCCATATTCCGTTACAACAACTTCCTGTAATGCAAGATTTGACATTCCGTAAATATTAGAAGGATAGGTTTGCTGTTGTTCCCGGACCACCAGGGGCTTTCCTGCTTGTTCGCCAATTGATTCCAAAAGATAAGTCGCTTTCTCCTTTGCAGCTTTCATTGCATTCACCTTTACTTCTTTTCTGAATTGTTCCAGTTTAGAATGGGAAGTTCGCGCAATACCGGCATCTTCGATCTCCAGTTCATCCAGCAACCGGAATAACTTGTTTACCTCGCCGGCATTTTTCAATTTCATTAGTAGCTTTTTCTCGGTGATCACTTTATTTTTTCTAAAAACACGATGTTGCAGTTCACCATCGGCCCCCGACAGACTAAGGTTACTGAGATCAAAACCGTCCTCCTTTAATTTTTGAAGTAACTGGTCCTCCTGTACCTCAATCTTTCCGCGGTCACCGCCTTTATTCTTTTCCTTTAAGATAATATTGACAAAGATCTCATCGGGTTCCACTTCCATTTCAGCGCT
>JAEYVW010000026.1 GCA_023429365.1 Bacteroidota bacterium | reverse complement strand
ATGCCGGAATCTTAACTGATCATAACTGATCATAATAATCCGCGTTCCCTATTCGCCGAACCAGGTGAACCTGGAAACATGAACGGTAGAACAGGGGTTTTTATGATGGTTATGATTTATTATGATCAGTGTCTGCCATGCCGGAATCATAACTGATCATAATGATCATAATAATCCACGTTCCCTATTCGCCGAACCAGGTAGACTTCACATCATTAAAGATAAGTCGAACCTTTACTTCTGATTAGCTCCGTAGGGGCGATGTTTTAGGTAGTATGATACAATAGGTCGTTGATTGAAGCCCGTAGACCTGTCGTTTTAATCCCGGGAATACCACTCATCCCGCCCGTAATTCCTTTAACAGTTAATTAAGGTTGCGTTTCACGGTTATGTCATCACGTTTCATGCTGCTGACGTTCTTTTTCAGGATGTTTTTAAAACGCTTCAGTCGTTTTTAGAGTTTCTTATGCAACATACTCAGTTTCACTTTATTTGCCGGTAATGGATAATCACTTGCAATTGCTTATGGACGCAGGTAGTTTTACTCCAGCTTATTCCTTATCAAAAAAACATAAACAATGAAAAAATTATTATCCCTGGCTATCTTGCTGACAGGTATTGTTGCAACAGCCGCAGCCACACCACCCGATGTAAATGAGAAAATCCTGAAAGCCTTTAATGAAACCTTTACAGGTGCCAGGGACGTAAGCTGGCATGACTATGAAGATTACAGTCAGGCAAATTTCGTTGTTGACCGTATCCAGGTCAGGGCGCAGTATTCCGAAGATGGCAAATTGCTAAAGACGATCAGGTATTATGGCGAAAAAGAACTGCTTCCCAGCGTTGCCTCCAAACTCCGGAAAAAATATGCTGGTAAGGAAATCGCGGGTGTAACAGAAGTATCATCTGAATCAGAAGTGAGTTTTACAATCAATATTAGGGACGAAGACCATTGGTATATTGTGAAATCAGATGTGTA
The DNA here is from genome assembly GCA_023429365.1 of Bacteroidota bacterium. Taxonomy (GTDB): domain Bacteria; phylum Bacteroidota; class Bacteroidia; order Chitinophagales; family Chitinophagaceae; genus Terrimonas_B. The sequence continues at coordinate 3,548 of JAEYVW010000026.1, read as the reverse complement.
TGGTAACCTGGAGCGCACTGGTAAATTCAAAAGAGCAGATAAGTAGTGTTATACCTGGACTGCATACTACGAATTATCTGCTAAAGAGCGCTGCAGCTGTTAGGTATCTCCAATCGTCTACCCGCTTTTCATACGCACCCGTGCCCTGCACGGGTTTTTTTATGATATCGGGGTTTAATATTTTTTCATTCACCAGTTTCTGCCGGGCTTCCCTGACCATGTCCTGTAATTGGGGGTGCTGCATCCATAATTTTTGCGGGGGCTCAAAACCTACCTTGTCCGTCCGCCAGGTAATATCGGCTGGTAGTTGCGAAGACATGGATTGCCGGAGCAGCCATTTGGTCCATCCCTGCCGGATCTTAAACTGTGGTGGAAGTTTGAAAATGAATTCAACCAGTTTATGACTCAAAAAAGGCAGTCGTAGCTCACGTCCATGCGCCATCGAGCTCCTGTCGGCATAACGCAATAGTTCTTCCAGTCCGTGTACACAGGTATTAAAATAAAGGAGCCCGTTCAGGCTTCTTACTTCCGGGGTAGTATAGTAGGCTTCTTTGCTTTGCAGTTTTATAAAATCCTTTGACAGGTTCTCATTATTGAGCGCATTGAAAAGGTATTGCCTTTCCAGGATCACGGCCGCAAGATCCGGAAACAAAGCAGCCAGTACATTTTTATAATTAAAACGTTCCTGTATGCCTTTACTCGTGGCCGCCTGTAATTCACCACTACGTACCAGCTTTCGTCGCTGGAACAATTCCTGCCAGTACCATTTATAGTATTTATGGTAACCTGCAAGGGTTTCATCGGCACCCTGTCCGTCGAGCAACACAGCGATGCCATGTTGCTTAGCTTTTTCAAAAACTTTGAACTGTGCGAATGCGCTGGCAGATCCCACGGGCTCTTCCTGGTGGTATGAAAATTTTTCCCAGTCGGTAATAAGATCATCGGCATCGATATTTAGCAGGACGTGCTGCAACCCAAACCGGTTCGAAATTTCCGCAGCAAAAAAAGACTCGTCTTTTTCAAAACCGGGGAAGCCTGCGGTGAATGCGGTAAACAAGTCATTGGAGCCCGGATTTGTATCAACAATATGAGATCCGCGGTTCCGTAGTGATGATATTGTGGCCACGATGGAGGAGCTATCAAGTCCGCCACTCAGGCTGCTTCCGAGGCTTACATCGCTACGCAGTCTTTTGTGTACGGACTCTGTAAATAGTTGGATGAATTGTTCGACAGCCGCATCATCCGTGATCTTTTTATCCTGTTGATCTGGATCGATGTCCCAGTATTTTTCTACAAACAATTCCCGCGTTGCCGGTGTATAATAAAGTCTCGATGCAGGGGGAAGCTTGTAAATATTTTCAAAAAATGTTTCCGCCCGGTCTTCGGGATTGTCTGTATAGCCAATGGTAAGGTAGTTAAAAAGCATTTTAAGGTTGACCACCCGTTCAATTCCCACGGCCCAAAAAGCTTTCATTTCAGAGGAGAAAACAAATTCCTGTTGGTTGAAATGGTAAAAAAATGGTTTCTCACCAAAGCGGTCTCTTGCAGCAAACAATTCCTGTTCCTGCTGATCCCAGATCGCAAAGGCAAACATGCCGTCAAAATGTTCTACGCATTCATCATTCCAGTGTGCATAGGCTGCCAGGATCACTTCGGTATCGGATTGGGTGCGGAAGCTATAGCCTTTGTGCTGCAGTTCTTTTCTTAATTCTATATAATTAAAGATTTCGCCGTTGTGAACGATACTATACCGGTCGAGCCATTGCATCGGTTGGGCAGCAGCAATGCTGAGGTCGATGATGGCCAGACGGCGATGACAGAAAAGCGCGGTATTATTATTATTCGCCCAGGTGTTTTCACCATCGGGTCCGCGGTGGGCCAGGGCGGACGTCATTTTTTTTAAATGATCAATACCATACCTGTTCGGATCCTGTTGAATGATGCCGGCAATACCACACATGCTGTAAATATCGATAATAATTTGGAGTGTGATCATGTATGGCTACGAGGCTATACGATGAACCCGAAACGTATTTTATTAAAACTCGATGGGAAGTTTGGCTACCACATCAGCCCAGGCAATGACCAGGTTGGCACCACCATCCATTTTTTCAAATACCATGGTAAAGTATTCAAGCGAAGTGCCATTCGTGGTGACCGGGATCTCAAACCGCGCTACGTCTTTTGTAGGGTCCTGTTTCAATCCCCAGGTATCGATATTGGAATTGATCACGATGGTCCATTTATCGGTATGAGGGATGCCATATATCGTATAACGGCCCGGCTTAATACTTTTACCCTGGATACGCACAGTTCTGAAGAAATTGATTTCAGAGGCTTCGTTAGCGCCCAGGCGCCAGGGTTCATCATATTTTAAAATTCCATTGAAAAGGGCCCTTCGCTGGAGTTGCGGGCGGCTGTAGATCACCCGTGCTACCGGTGGGTCGATATTGACGTTGGCCATTTTCAACTTCGGGTATTCAACGGGGAAATAGCTCATATCCATCGGTGATATATCAACACTCGCATAGGTATTTGGGGGTAATTCGGGCGGGGTTGGACGTGCTGTCGTATCCCTGGTAACCGGTGTTACAGGGGTTTCTTTTTGTTTCTGTACACAGGACAGAGTAAAAACCATCATGAGGGCGACGGCCAGCTTATTGTTGACTTTATTCATATAACAATTACATTAGAGTGAAATGGGCAAAGCCGCTTTTACATTTTCCCAGACCACAACAAGCTTCAGTGTGCCGTTATCTTTTTCAAAGGTCATTGCAAGCGATTCTACCGGTTGTTCCAGCTTCTCAACAGGAACTTCCACCCTTGCGAGGTCTTTTGCCGCATCATAAATAAAAGAACCCCACACATCAGTTTCCTTATTGACAATAAAGGTCCAGCTATTTTCATTCACGATCGCGAATAAGGTGTAACGACCTTTAGGAATTTTTTTACCATCTATAACGACCGGTTTGTAAAACTCGATCTCGGTCGCTTCATTCGCACCGAGGCGCCATAACTTTCCATAACTGACCAGACCTCCAAAAATATCACGGCCTTCTTTTTTGGGACGGCTGTAGATTACCCTGGCTGTAAGAGGTTCCGTGACCTTATCCTGTATCTTTAAATTAGGATAACGCAGGGGGTAATAAAGAATGTCTAGCGGCGATTTATCGACGGGTGGCAGTGCAGACTGTGCAACGGCGCCAAAAGAAATTAAGGCGGCCGCGGCAAGAAATAAAATACTTCTTTTCATAATCATGTGTTTACAAAAATAAGCGATTCGTAATTTGGGAGATGGCCCTTTTACACATTACCAGAACCCTTCAACAACCGGTACTGGTTTTCAATATACGGAACTGCATCTTTCCAGAAATGACGATAACATTCTTTTAAAGGTTGGTAGTGTTCCCGGAACAATCGGGCGGCGGTATCCGTTTCCGAGATATATAAAGCCCGGCGCGCAATGCCGTGAAAGCTTTTTTCAGCGCCCCCTGGCAGGCGGTAGTTATACAACCAGTTTTGTGATCGCATATAGGGGAACATTGAAG
>JAEYVW010000481.1 GCA_023429365.1 Bacteroidota bacterium | reverse complement strand
TCAACGAACGTATTGCCTCGGCTTCTATTTTTGTGGCATCCGATCTAAAAATTGATGCCATCGCGGTAAAAGGTAATTCCGAGGAGCCTACTTCACAGGCTAAAAAAACTGATAAATTCATCGTGGCCTTTGTTGTACAAAACCACGTGAATCATTTTAACAATGCCGAGCTCGCAGCGGTATTGATGGGACCCGATGGGCAGGTGATGCAAAGCACTGTCTGGGATTCAGGTTCCTTTGAGACCTCGGAAGGGCAAAAGAGTTTTACCCGTAAGATCCGGTTTGACTATGAAAAAGGTGAACAGAAAAACCTCCTGTTTTCCATAGATACCGAAAAATGCGAAAAAGGCGTTTATACCTTTCAGCTCTGGCACAATGGAAGGAAGATCGGCCAGGCCAGCAAGACGCTTAGTTAAAACAACTGCGTCTATCCTCCTCATTGAGAGTTATAGCCCCACTGATAAAAAAAGTCGCTCCCCGAAATTCGAATCACTTCCGAATTTTCCGGGGAACGACTATTTAGAAAAATGATCTTGTATAAATTACAAACTCTCTTTACTGAGGCAATAAAACCTGGTCAATTTTATGCAACACACCATTGATAGAATGCTGGTCGCTCGAACCGCCCGGTAAGGGGTTTATCGCGATATTGGCAGCGGTTGCATTTGCCGCGCCTTTTACCGTTGCGGAAGTAACACCTGCCATACCAAGTGTAGCCTGTATACCGACGCCCGGATGCCCCGGAATAGCTGAATTTAACAACGTAGGTACGCTGGTCATCCCTGCAGGCATATTTACCGAAAATGCCCTGTTACCGAGTATATGATAAACAACCATACCCTTGACAACTGTGGGGGTCAATACGGTTGCGAGTAGCGGATTGGAGAAAACATCAGGCGTTGATGCCAAAGCGGTAGCCTGGGCCTGGGCCATGGCTGGTGCCGCCGCTGCAGCATCGGCAGGATCCATACCACCAGCTATTAATTGTTGTGTGATAAGTGGAATGATCGCTGGTGTGATCTGCGCGACCAGCAATTGCTGGAAAGCTGTGTTGACCGGCGCAAAAACTGTGAGATTGGCGGCTGCATTCTTTAATGCCGACTCAAGTGTCTTTGCCGGATCACCTTCATCAGCTTTTTTTATAGCAGCTAAAAGATAGGTTAGCTGTGGATCCGTAGCAATCCTTTGCCACAGTACAGTAGATGGAGGCAATTGCGCAAAAGCGACTTTATGTATCACGCCATTGGCCACTTCGAGATCCGGCTGAATGACGGGAACATTATTAGCAAACAGAAAATTGCCCTGTCTTCCCATAAATATCGGCATGCGGTAACCAGGCGGCAATGATGCTGATGGTGCCGATAACATAAATGTGCTTTGCAGGTAAAGATTGAGATTGGGCGCGGAGGGTGTTACTTTAGCAGAAGTAAACTCCTGGCCACCGATCAGGTGATACTTGATGATCGTGTCCAATTGTCCGGGCGGGATAAAATTAAGCGAAGAGATATCCGCCGGCAGACCCAATGCAGTCAGGGATGCTTTAAACGCATTATCATCGGGAGCGAAGAACGTAAAAACAGCATTCCTGTCTCCCAGGAGGGTTGTCAGCTTACCGGTTGGACTATTTATCGTGCTGGCACGGGTTACGGCAGCTTTCAAAAAACTATAGTTAGGGTCATCAAGTGTTTCCAGGATGGTGGCGCCAGTAGGAGCCGGAGGTACGATGGGTTCGGGTTCGGGCAGTTCCTTGTTACAGGCCGATAATATAATTGTACCTGCAGCAAACAATACGAAAAACAGCCTCCAATTATTTAAATATCGTTTCATACTTAATAAGTTTATCATTAAAGATTTTTGACGATTACAGGTTGTAGCCATAGCTTATGTAGTAAAGTCCACCCATAGACGGGTTGCCCATGGAAGTACGATAATATTGGTTAAGCAAATTGCTGGCGCCAATCTTAAATGTCGATTTTATTTCAGCCCTTTTATAACTTACCTGCGCATCTACAGTATGATAGGCTGGCACATCGCCGCTGGCGAAATCGTTTTCATAATAAAACCCATCCTGCCATCTCCAGGAAACATTAAAACCTAAGCGGTTTTGTGGTCCGAAGCCTGTATTGCTCAATGACAGGTTTGTACGATATTTCGGTGTGTTTAATGATGTCAGGAATTTATCGGGTACATCACCGAGTTCATCAGAAGAGATATTACCGGAGATAGAGAAATTTTTAGGAAGGAGATAATCCAGTCCAAGACCCCATCCTGAAGCCTTTACCTTGCTGGGTGAGTTTACTACAATAGAGTATCCCTGCTGATCAACAGTACCGGGATTTTGCACCACGTCTCTGCGGGAAAGGAAATCTTTATATTCACTAAAATAGAAATAAGCGTCTACCAGCAATTTTTGATTGAGCAATGTCTTATACCCGATCTCATATGACTGAACGCTTTCAGGCTTGAACTCCACATAGGGTACTACCTGCATGGTTGTAGGATCATACACGGGGTTGTTCGTCATATTGTATTTATCCCAGAGAAATTTAACACCACCCAGCAGTCGACCGGTTACAACGTCAAGATCAATCCACTGCTGTTGGGTAGAAGCAAAACGATCAGCGGTCTGGTATGAAAGGCGGATATTATGATCCTTGGCTGGTTTGATCAGCGCGGTGAAACGTGGTGTGAACTTGGCGTCGGAAAATGTTTCATTCTTATCATAGCGTCCCGAAGCAGTTAATTTAAGTACATCTTTTACTATTTCTTTTGAAACCTGTACATAGGCGCCAACTTCATTTATTTTGATGGGCTCACCGGGTTTGTCGGCAAATAATGTGCCTTCACTGTTCAGTACATATTGCTTCCAGTTACCGCCAACTAAAACCTCAACAACTTTGATTGCATCAGTCAGGTTATACTGACCTTCCACCATGTACAGGTCGGAGCGATCGAGGAACAAGCCGCCCAAAGGAATTGGCTTTGTCCTGGTTTCATCCCAAAGCTTCTGGAATGCAGGCGTTCCCGGTACAGGACGACCTTTATCGGCTTCGGCACGGGCCAGGTTATGCGACTCGAGGTCACCACGACCGGCCATTTTAGCGTTCAGGTAAGCAAAAGAATACTGTTGAAACCAGTTTGAGTTTGATTTCCATTTGTCATTAAACTGCACAGTATTAAATGTAAGGTTATGAGCACCGCCTGCATTTTCCTGGGTAGTGTAGCCGCGGACAAACCAGTTCTTATGGGTCAACTCAAGCTTATATTGTCCCATTTTCAGGTCGCGGAGAGAATACCGCTGGCTTCCTGTATATACTGTATTACCAGTACCCCAATAGCCACTCAGGCTGGCTTCAATCTTATCGGTTAATTTATAATGTAGCGCTCCTGAGAGTTTATACACGAGGGTATTGGGGTTGATTAATTCTTTCTCAGTATAGCCGGTACGCGATACTAAAATATTATCGGGTAGTGTATTTATATAACTGGCCAGGAAAGGCACCGCTTGCGCGATCAAAGGAAATACAGCTTGTCTTAAGTTAACTGAAACCTCATCACCGTATACATTCACCCCATCGTAGTTGGGATCCGTATCGCGTGTTCCAGCAATCACCTGGCCGGTAGAACCAGAGCGCTTGTAATTGCGGTAGTCGTCAGCATGCCAGTCATTGGCCTGGATCAGTTCTGTACTTATTTTGAATGCAAACTTTTTACCTATTTGCTCGGCCCAGCGAAGACTCCAGTTGTGGTAAGGCGAGGGAGCCCTTTGCCTGCCATCGGTATGCATGATACCTTCTTTGATCTGGAAACTAAGGCCACGATATTTAAAAGGATTTTTGCCATTGATCAGCAGAGTACCGTTCATACCACCGGGACCATAAAGCGCAGAAGAGGCACCCGGGAGTAGCTCCATATTATCGACATCCAGTTCTGTTAAACCTACGACCATACCCACGGCAAAGTTCAATCCCGGGGCCTGGTTATCCATTCCATTTACCACCTGTGTAAAACGGGTATTACCACTTCCGGAAAAACCGCGGGTGGTTGGTGTAGCATAAGTTAAGGAAGAGTAAACGACATTGACACCTTTCAGCTTGTTTACAATATCGTAGTAGTTCGATGAAGCATTATTACGGATAGCAGCTGCTCCAACTCTTTCGATAGAAACAGGAGATTCCAGGATCCGCTCCGGAGTCCTCGAAGCTGATACAACTACCTCCTGCCCCAATGATGAAACAGGAAAGAATTCAACCTGCAGATCGCCGGTTGCATCGGTGGCATTTACTTCCTGGGTTTCATAACCCACTGAACTAAAAATAAGAGTGACAGGAAGACTATTGACACTTAATTTAAATACGCCATCCTCATTTGTGAATGTTCCGGATGACTGACCTTTTACAATGACTGAGACAGAGGGGACGGGTTCTTTGGTTAAACTATTGCGTACAGTACCAGTGAGGTTGATGGTTTGCGCGTAAGATGCAAGACCAATAAAATTTACTACCAGCATCGCAATCAGTAAGCGGCAGCTTGTTCTCATATATGGCAATTTTAGGTTAGGAATATACCGGTAAAATAAGCATTGTGTACATCATGCAGAAATTTTATTTTCAGAGGAAAAGGACAATTTGTTGAAATCTTGAGAACCCTGAAATTGTCCATATTTTACACCCTTCCTACTTTCGGTGTATGGACAGATTTTCATTTCCCGGGCAGACCGGTTTTTATCGCGGTAAAGTACGTGACGTTTATGCCATCAACGATCGCCTCATCATGATCGCTTCCGACCGCATTTCGGCATTTGATGTCATCCTCCCCCGCCCTATCCCCTATAAAGGACAGGTTCTGAATCAAATTGCTGCATACATGCTCAACGCTACGAAGGATATTTGTCCAAACTGGCTTGAAAAAGTACCCGCACCACATGTTTCTATTGGGAAAAAATGTGTGCCTTTCAAAATCGAAATGGTGGTTCGGGGTAACCTGACGGGTCATGCCTGGCGTACTTACCAGTCCGGAGCCCGTGAGTTATGTGGTGCGATCATGCCAGACGGGCTTAAAGAAAATGATTATTTTCCGGTGCCATTGATCACACCATCTACCAAAGCGGAACAGGGCCATGATGAAGATATATCACCCGCCGAGATCATCGCCAAAGGACTGGCTTCAGAAAAAGAATGGGAGATATTAAGTGAATATGCACTGCAATTATTCGCAAGGGGAAAAGAGATCGCCGCACGTCAGGGACTGATACTCGTTGATACCAAATATGAATTTGGAAAAATTGGCGACACTATTTATTTGATGGATGAAATTCATACCCCCGACAGCTCACGTTATTTTTATGCTGAGGGCTTTGAAGAAAGACAGGCAGCTGGTGAGCGGCAGAAACAACTGAGTAAGGAGTTTGTAAGAGAATGGCTAATCGCGAATAATTTCATGGGAAAACAGGGACAGACTGTTCCTGAAATGACCGACGAATGGGTCAACACCATTTCACAACGCTATATTGAATTGTATGAAAAAGTGATCGGTAAAAAATTTGAACCCCAGGTAATTTCGGAACAGGAAACTTATGAACTGGTTGTGAAAGCACTTGCAGAGGATTAGTAATTGGGAGTCATTGATGTCCGGGGAACTCTGGATTACTATGAACCACGGCGGGCACGGCGAACGCAGCGAAAGGCGTATACGGGTAAAAAAATCTGCTACGGAGAACAGGACATGATGCTAATTCTCCGCTATGTCCGCTGTGTCCGCTGTGGTTTCCTGACACATCGAGACTTTTGAATTACAACCAGCTAAGAGAACAGTCTCCAGGAAAAATAACGCAAAGCCCCTGTAAAATTAAAAGTCATAGAAGCCGCGCGGGTCAATGGTTTGACAACAATCCAAAAATTTATTCCGGACAACAATGGTTCGTAGTTCGTAGTCAAAAAAATACCCCCGGGGGTTCGCCGGGGGTTATTTGTTTTCATAGTTATAAAGATCAGTAACACATATTATCGATCAAATATTGCGCTTCGCCGTAGGTAAGCCAATAGTCAGTTACCTGGCCATTTATTACAAAGCCTTCGGAACGATTATAAAAATCACGGTAACCACGGCGGCTGAAATCACCATACATCACACTTCCTTCAAAAGGAGTAAATCCACTCGAAGATCGGATGATGGTATAGCCACTGTATGTTTCCACCACATAGTAAGGGCAATACGAATCGCTGTACACCACCACTCCCCTATCCTGTCTTAACCAGTAGTCCTCGTCGTAGTCATAGCCGTATCCTCTTTTTGAGCAGGCTGAAAAAATAACTGCAGTGGCGATCAGCAGTGCGGATATTGTAAAAATCTTTTTCATCGTTCTTCGGTTGAGGTTAAAAAAATGGGATCAACGATCTTATTCTTAAGACTGCTCAACAGGTGCTAAAGTTATACGGGCTCTTGTTAAAATGTATTAAATAAAAATGCCTTATAGCAGGAAAGTGTTAAAGAAAATGTACAACAGATGTTAATGCTTGACGTAATTTCGGGCGCTAAACCAATGATGCGATGAAATCACGGTTCATTTTAGTTTTATTTATTTCTGCCTGCTTTCACCACGGATTTTCACAGGAAAGCTACCTGCTGGTAGGAACTTATACAGGCGGGAAAAGTGAAGGGATATACGTTTATAAATTCAACAGTGAAAATTCGGATTATAAAGAAATCAGCCATATAAAAACATCGAACCCATCCTATCTCACTATTTCACCCGATGAAAAATATGTTTTTGCCGTACAGGAAAATGGCAAGGATGGCAATGGAGGGCAGGTTTCAGCATTTTCCTTTGACAAGGAGAAAGGAACACTTACGCTGATCAATACTCAACCAACCAGGGGAGATCATCCCTGCTATGTGGAGATCGATAAAACCGGAAAATGGCTTTTTGCAGGTAACTATAGCAGCGGGAACTTGTCGATATTTCCTGTAGAGAATGATGGCAGACTGGGTGAACCTTCGGCAACAATATCGCACTCGGGTTCAGGACCAAATACGCAACGGCAGGCAGGTCCGCATGTTCACTGCACAGTAATATCACCCGATAACAAACACCTGCTGGTAGCCGACCTGGGCATTGACAAAATAATGATCTATGCATTTGATGCTTCTACAGGCCAGGCTGTCCC
>JAEYVW010000269.1 GCA_023429365.1 Bacteroidota bacterium | reverse complement strand
ATTGAAATAAAAATGGCCTGACCAAAAACCTGGACATGAACAAACTTTTTTCAATAGATCCAATATGGCCTGAATCCGGGCTGGCATTTATAAGGATCGTGGTTGGGATATTTATGATCCTGCATGGTGCGGAGATCTTTAATGAAGAAACGATGCGGAGTTATCTTACCTGGATGTCGTCGCCTTTGTATATGATCTATGTAGGTAAAGCGGCTGAGTTGATAGCGGGGATCATGCTTGCGTTAGGATTTTTAACCCGGCTGGCTTCTGTTGTATTGATCCTGACCATGCTTTATATCTCGGTGTTTGTAGGTAAAGGTCGTATCTGGTACGAAGACCAGCATCCTTTTATGTTTGTATTGCTTGGATTGGTATTCTTTTTCCTGGGGCCGGGGCGTTTTAGTGTCGACTGGTTGCTGTCAAAGAGAAACGCCGGCAAGTCGGGCAAATAAAGGGCGCATGGCCAGGAAGACGCTGCGTTTTGTTTTCTATTTCAAAAATCCAAAATTAGATGAAGAAGGTATTGACATTATTAGTGATACTATCCGTCGCAATTTGTTGTTATTCCCAGCAAAAGACGTATTGTAATCCTATTAATATTGACTATGGTTATACGCCTATTCCAAATTTTAGTGAGTGGGGCCGGCATCGTGCAACAGCAGATCCGGTTATCGTAAATTATAAAGGAGATTATTATTTATTCAGCACAAATCAATGGGGTTACTGGTGGAGTAGTGATATGTTGAATTGGAATTTTATTTCCAGGAAATTCCTGCGTCCCTGGAATGCCGGTGTGTACGACGAGCTCTGTGCGCCTGGTGTGGGAATTGTTGGAGACACCATGCTGGTGTTTGGCTCCACCTATACCAGCAAGTTCACATTGTGGATGAGCACAAATCCCAAAGCCAATGAATGGAAACCACTGGTGGATTCTTTCGAGATTGGTGGCTGGGATCCCTCTTTTTTTACCGATACCGATGGCCGGTTGTATATGTATAATGGAAGCAGTAATAAATTTCCCATGTATGGTATTGAACTGAATCGAAAGACATTTCAACCCATTGGCACCCGCAAAGAAATGTACGTGCTGGAACCCTGGAGATTTGGTTGGCAACGATTTGGTGAGCATATGGACAATACTTTTCTCGATCCATTTATTGAGGGATCTCATATGACGAAGTATAAGGATAAGTACTATCTACAATATGGTGCGCCTGGTACCGAGTTTAGCGGCTATGCTGATGGACTACTGGTCGGTGATGGCCCACTCGGTCCCTTTGAAGCACAGTCCGATCCATTAAGTTTTAAGTTAGGAGGGTTTGTCAGGGGCGCGGGGCATGGCGCTACGTTCCAGGATAATTTTGATAATTACTGGCATATATCCACCACCGTTATTTCGGTTAAGAATACATTTGAAAGAAGACTGGGGATCTGGCCAGCCGGTTTTGATAGTGACGATATCATGTATTGCAATACCACATTTGGTGACTATCCTCATTACATTCCGGATGCCAGGTTTAAAGGGGCCACCTATGGTGTAGATGGCAAGTCGCCCTATTTTACCGGCTGGATGTTGCTAAATTTCAGCAAGCCTGTGCAGGTGTCGTCAACATTAGGTGGCTATCATGCCAATTTCGCTGTAGATGAATTAGCAAAGACTTACTGGAGCGCAAAGACAGGTGACAAAGGAGAATGGATCCAATCAGATCTGGGGACAGTATCCACGGTAAATGCAATACAGGTGAACTATGCCGACCAGGATATAAGTTTCCCGAAAGAAATGGACACTATTTTCCTGGGTAAGACCATCGGGCTTTCCCACCAATACAGGATCCATTATTCTGTTGATGGGAAGAAATGGAAACTGCTTGTTGATAAAAGCAGGAATACAAAAGATGTTCCCCATGATTATATTGAACTTGAAAATCCGGTACAGGCAAGATTTATAAAACTGGAAAATATTAAAATGCCTGCGGGAAAGTTTGCGATCAGCGGTTTACGGGTATTTGGCAATGGCAATGGCGAAAAGCCCCGGCCGGTAGAGGGATTTATTGTTTTAAGGACCGAGAAGGATAAGCGAAGCGCTTTTATTAAATGGAAGCCCGCGGACGATGCGTTTGCATACAATATTTATTATGGAACACACCCCGAAAAGCTATACACCAGTGTCATGGTCCACGCCAATAATGAATACTGGATGAAAGCGATGGATTCGAAAAAGACATACTATTACTCAATAGAAGCGATAAATGAAAATGGTGTGTCTGACAGGACGAAAGTGATTCGGGTGGATTGAGGGATTGTGAATTTGTAACTTGATTTTAGATATGCTATGATCATGTTTTATGATTTCAAATAGACATGAAAGGAGAAGATTAGAATATCTGGCAGTTTTTTAATAATTAATGAAATGAGAAAGTTTATTGTTTTATTGTTATCGGCTTTAATTTGTAGTGGCCTGATTGCGCAGGATGCAAAGCCTGCTTTCTGGAACGATATTCAATCATTTAAACAACGCGATTCTGCTATTGTCCCACCCAGGAATGCTATTCTTTTTATCGGGAGTTCATCCTTTACCATGTGGAAAGATGTACAGCAGGATTTCCCGGGTTATACTATTATCAATCGTGGCTTTGGCGGTTCAACCCTGTTGGACCAGTTGCGATATGTGAGGGACATTGTATATCCCTATCATCCGAAGCAGATCATCGTTTATTGTGGAGAGAATGACCTTGCCGCAGCCGACACGACAACGGGTGAGGATGTCGCTGACCGATTTAAGGAGTTATTTCAGCAAATCAGGAAAAAATTTCCAAAAGTTCAGGTGACTTATGTTTCCATGAAACCCAGTCCCAGCCGGCAGATGTTATTGCCGAAGATGATAAGGGGCAATGAACTTATAAGAAAGTTCCTGGCCACGAAAAAGCGAACAGGATATATTGATGTTTATAAAGAGATGATCGATGATGAAGGTAAACCACGAACCGATATTTTTCTCGATGACAACCTGCATATGAATGAGCAGGGTTATGCCATCTGGCGAAGAGTGATAGCACCCCATTTGTTGAAATAAAAAATGTTGAACATGAAATTCTCGCACAAGTTGTTGTTAGGCTTGGTCCTCATCACAACCATTAACCTTCCGGCCCAGGATACCCGTCAGGCCCGGATGAAGCCATTTATTGACGGGCTGATGAAGAAGATGACGCTGCAGGAAAAGATCGGTCAGCTCAACCTGCCTGCCGCGGGCGATATCACAACAGGCCAGGCCAACAGTTCTGATATTGCCAAGAAGATCGAGCAGGGAAAGGTGGGCGGATTATTCAATATAAAGTCGGTGGCGAAGATCAGAGAGGTGCAAAAGCTGGCGGTCGAGAAAAGCCGGCTAAAAATTCCGTTGCTGTTTGGTATGGACGTGATCCACGGTTATGAAACAGTATTTCCAATCCCCCTGGGCATGAGTTGTATCTGGGATATGGAACTGGTAGAGCGAAGTGCGAGGATTGCGGCGCAGGAAGCGAGTGCTGATGGGATCAACTGGACTTTTTCTCCAATGGTGGATGTGTCGCGCGATCCACGTTGGGGACGTGTCTCTGAAGGAAATGGTGAGGATGCTTATCTCGGGTCGGAGATCGCAAAGGCAATGGTAAAAGGATACCAGGGCGACGATCTTTCAAAGAACAATACGATCATGTCATGTGTAAAGCATTTTGCCTTGTATGGGGCATCGGAAGCGGGGCGCGACTACAACACAACAGATATGAGCCGGCAGCGAATGTATAATGAATACCTGCCACCATATAAAGCTGCTGTCGACGCCGGTGTAGG
>JAEYVW010000264.1 GCA_023429365.1 Bacteroidota bacterium | reverse complement strand
ACTCACTCAACAATCCTTTATCTTCTTCCTTTATCGAAGCAATACAATTGACCTCGGCATGGGCCTCGCCATATACGTGATGATATCCCTCACCTATTATCCTGCTACCATGCACCAGTACCGCGCCTACCATGGGATTTGGCGCGGTGTAGCCTGCGCCTCGCTGTGCGAGCTCCAGGCAGCGGTACATATATTTTTCATGAACTGTCAAGACCGGTGCTGATTAACCTGCAAATATAAATCTTCCGGCACTAGGTTTGACGCAGCAGGAACCGGCTGCGGGAATTCAAATTTTTGCTTTAACTGGTGAAAAGATTTTTATTCAGCTGGGATGATGACCTTATTACCTTAGTAATATAAAAGTACAATAGGAAACAACCTTATTACCTTATTTTTCAGTGGGATAAGGGAATTAGGTTGGATACTTTTTTGAGAATGGATTTTTACTAAGGTTAAAAGGTTAACCTAAGCTTCCCGATGTTTAAGCGAAAATTTGGAATACACCCCACCCGAACGGGTTTCCCCATTACTCCCCTGATAATTGTATGTTTGTTGGTATGACAACAAGGGAAGCACAAACTTATTTGACAACAAAGCTCGGATCAATATATGAGTCGGGAGAAGCTGAAGCAATAGCAGACTTGGTTCTAGAGAATCTCACGGGTTTCAAAAAATCGGAACGGTTTAGTAGCATTGAAAAGAAACTCGGTGCGTCAGAGTTAAATACGCTGGAACAGTTTCTTGAACGCCTGTTGCGACACGAACCCGTGCAGTATGTATTGAATGAAGCCTGGTTTTGTGGCCTGAAGTTTTATGTAAACGAAAACGTACTGATACCACGACCCGAAACAGAAGAATTGGTAGAATGGATCATTTCCGACTGCAGGTTCCCTATCGATAGTTTATCGATCCTGGATATTGGTACAGGCAGTGGCTGCATAGCGCTCGCCCTGAAAAAAAGGCTGGGAAAAGCGGATGTCTGGAGTTGTGATATAAGTCCTGGCGCATTGGACATAGCAGGCAAAAACTCCAAACTACTGGGACTTGAAGTTAACTTTATCGAATTGGACTTCCTTGATCCATCACATTGGCATAAACTGCCCTCATTCGACATCATCGTGAGTAATCCGCCCTATGTGCCGGAAGATAACCGCCTTACGATGCAGCCAAATGTATTGAATTATGAACCATCCACGGCATTATTTGTACCTGACAACGATGCTTTGGTTTTTTATAAAGCCATCGCAAATTTTGGTAGAACACATTTGAATACCGGGGGAAAAATCTATGCAGAAATACACGAAGACCTTGGTGCAGCGACCTTAGAAGTATTTGAAAACGCGGGCTACAACGCGACACTAAAAAAAGATATGCAGGGAAAGCAAAGAATGGTTCGGGCCGACTAATCCTTCAGCCGGACATATTCCCTTTTAAAGATAAAACCATCTGAATGTACGATCGTTGTTACCATTCGGTCTGTGTCGAGGTGTTCGACAGTATATACATGGGTGCCTGCCGCAGGATTGAACTGACCGGTTTCATATTCGAGGCGCAATTGGCTGGAAGCGCGGTGAAAATGGTAGGTACCCGATCCTTCGGGAACATCTGTGAAACTGTAGAATCTTGCATTTTGATCAAGGGTAAGCAACTGGGGAAATTTCAGCTCGCTACTCCATCCGATGCCACCTTTCGCTGGATCGGTATAAACAGCGGTATTTAACCATTTACCGGTGATGCCAGGTGCAGTATCTTTCTTACAGGAAGTGAAACCCAGGGTACAACAGAAGATTGCTATCAATATTTTGCCTTTCACAGATACGGATTTGAGAGCAAAATATTAAAGTATCTGCTAAAAACCTAAGGAAATAACGATAGGAAAATTACCTGGTATCCTTATCTCACGTTAGCTACCACCTTGGCTCCCGCTTTTTTGGCGGCTTGCATTAACCGGAAGACCTCACCATAATAGGAAATTGTATCTGCATTGATCACTACAGAAGGCGTATCAACCTGTTGGCGGAGACGGTCCACTTCCATCTTGATAAAACTATCGAGGTAGGCTGGTGGTATCTCTTTTTGACCAAGGTAAAATTTCTGGTCCTTATCGATCGACACTACTATATTCTGCTTCGCTTTGGTGTCCTTGGTACCCCTTGGATTGTTTACTTTGACCACATTCGGATTGGCCATGGTAGAAATAATGAGGAAGAACATCAACAGGATAAAGATGATATCATTGAGTGAGTCCGTGAAAACCTCCGATTCCTGTGCCAAATTTTTTCTAAGATTCATATCCCGCTTTTATTTACTTGGTAGGTTCCTGCAATACATCAAGGAAATCGGCGGCTGCCGCTTCCATTTTGTTGGCTGTCCTTAGTATCTGCGCGTGCAAATAATTGTAGCAAAGGAAGGCGATCAAACCGATAACCAAACCCGTAATGGATGTGATAAGTTTTGTATAAATACCCTGGGAAATAACGGCCAGGTTGATATCACCACCTGCCTGGTTGATCTGGGAAAACAGTTGCATCAGTCCCATCAATGTACCCACAAATCCGAAGATTGGTGCCGCCCTTGAGATCACTGTCAAAGCACCCATATTTTTTTCCAGGTTGTACATCTCCAGTTGGCCCACATTATCCATACTGCTTTCGATAGCATTAATGGGTTTCCCAATGCGCTGTACACCCTTATCGATGATCCTGGCAACTGGGTTGCTGGTATTTTTAGCAAAACTCCTGGCAGCCGTAATATTACCGCTTACAATATGATCGCGGATGATATTCATGAAATTGGAATCGATCCTCGAAGCCTGGCGGATAGCTATATAACGTTCAGCAAAAACATACACTGTGATCAGCAACATCAGGCCGAGCGGGATCATGATCCAGCCACCCATATAGATCAGGTCAAAAAAGCTAATGGTCTTTCCAGCAGCGCCGGTTGCATCCTGTTGAACGGCTTGTGTAAGTGTATCTCCAATCTGCAAAAGGTCAAACATAGATTATTCTCTTTAAGTGGGGTAAATGTAAGCCAGGATGAATATATACGTTTTTAAATATTATCAACAACCCTGAATAACAATGTGAAAGAACGAAAAAAAGGGTGCTACGTTGTGACGTGCACCCAAGTTTTTGACTTCTTTAACA
>JAEYVW010000114.1 GCA_023429365.1 Bacteroidota bacterium | reverse complement strand
GACTCAATGTGACATTCTAAAATTCAAAAATGACAGTAATGAAAAAATATAAAAGCTTGTTATGGGGTATACTGGTTGTTACCCCAATGATCTTCACAGGCTTCGGATGTAAGAAATTCCTCGACCGTAAGCCGTTGACTGCCACATTTGACGACTTGGATCAGGGTCAGTTGGAAGCACAAAGCCTCGGTCTATATAACACACTTAGAGCCTACGCAGGGTTTTCCACATTGCCCTGGCTGGACTTCCATAGTATTCGTGATGATGATGCTCAAAAAGGAAGTAGTACTACTGACGGTGCTGAGATCGTCACTGAATTCGAGACTTTCCAGTATACAAAAGATGACTGGGCGCCTAATACTTATTGGAATGATCGTTACTACATGATAAATCTTACCAATAAGCTGATCTATGAGGCAGATTCATTACAGGCCACCGACCCGGCGTCGCTTCGAAATGTAGGCGAAGCTTATTTCTTTAGGGCATACTGCTATTTTGACCTGGTGCGCACTTACGGTGAAGTACCTCTAATAGATTTTTATTATACCAATCCTGCTGATGGTATAAAACCGAAATCATCGGTTAATGATATCTATGCCCGTATCGACTCGGACCTGGAACAAGCTGCCCTCTTATTGCCACTGAACTGGGAATCAGGTGGCACCAACAGGTACCCCGGTCGCTTAACAAGGGGTGCCGCCAATACGTTATGGGCGCAATCCCACTTATTTCGTCAAAATTGGGCAAGAGTAGTCGCTTTATGTAATGAAGTCATTGCATCTGGTGAATATAGTCTCGCAATGAAATTCACAGATATCTGGAAAGACGGGCTAAATGGTGCTGGTAAAAATGGACCCGAGTCCATATTTGAAATGCAATGTTATATTGGTCCAAATGGAACTGATTACAATGGTGTTCAATGGGGCACCAGCCAAAACGTAAGACAGGGTGGTGCTGGACCGGAATGGAATCTGGGTTGGGGATGGAATACACCCACTGATAAGCTTGAAGCAGCATGGGATGACAGCGATCCGCGTAAAGCAGCAACGATCTTATATTCAGGAGAGTATGATGGTGGCGAAGCAACAGGCGGTTATGGTGCAACCTTACCTCCTTATGGCCCTGGTGTGGCACTTGATCAAAAATACTGGAATAAGAAAGTATACTCCGATCCTCAAATGCGCCAATTCACCGGTCAGATCGGTGCCAGTGGTGGTGCTGACTGGATCAATAAACGCATTCTGCGCTATGCCGACGTTATTCTAATGCTGGCAGAAGCTTCCAATGAACTGGGTGATGGCCCTACAGCCGCAGCAAACCTGGAACTGATCAGGAATCGTGCAAGTGGAAACCTGGGTGCCGGCCGTACTATTCTGCCTGTTATACCGTTTACAACACAAGCGGCTATGAGGACGGCGATTAAAAACGAACGTCGCTGGGAATTTGCGATGGAAGGGTATCGATTCTATGACCTGGTAAGATGGGGAGATGCAGTGAGTGAACTGGGCAGCCTGGGTTATACCCATCGCGCCCGCTATTATCCGATTCCCCAGCAGGCTATCAATCTGTCAGGGGGTGTACTCGTTCAAAACCCCGAATGGTAATACTTAATGAACTTATTAAATAAAGCAGATATGAAATACATATTTAAGCTTGCGGCAACTGTGATGGTCATTTTAATGATTGCTGTAAGTTGTCAGAAAAAAGAAAGGCCCGCACTTGGAGATTTTCCGAGAGATTCGAACCCTCCAGGAGGACCTCTTAAATTTTTTGCTGCCTTTGACGGCCAATCCGCTAATCCGTTGATGAACGCGGTGGACAGTATCCGGGCAAATTTCCCCAGTGAGAACCCGCTGGCGACTGTACCGGGTGTGAGTGGAAGTGCTGTGCAGGGCGAAGACAATAAAGCGGTCAAATACCCTTCAGCAAATGATTTTAAGAACGCAACCAGTTGTACAATCGCTTTCTGGGTGAATAATACGGTAAACCCCAGGACCGAGCTTTATTTTTCGCTGGTGGATAAAGACTACTGGCATGGCAGTTCCGCCTTCCTTTTGGTAGAGCACGCAACGCCAACAGTTAGTACCTTTAAGTTCGCATTGATGGATCACTGGGTGGAATATACCAACCAGACATTTCCCAAACCATTGTTCGATGGTCAGTGGCATCACTTGGCATTTACTTACGATGAGACTACTTCAAAGCTGCTGATCTATTATGATGGTGAGATCGTGCCCACCCCGGGAAATATGGGAGATTTTACTCAGAACGGACAGCCGCTTGGAAAACTTAATCTGACCAATGCAAGCAACCTTGTGATTGGCGGATGGAATAAACATGCCGGCCTCGAAGGACCAGCTGACGACTGGATCAGTTCTTATTCAGGTAAAATGGACCAGTTCCGCCTTTACGACAGGGTATTATCACAGACCGAAATCCAGGCATTGTATAATAGTAAAATGTAGACTGGTTACTATATCATTTTATATATGGTAAAGGGCTGAACTCATGGTATCAGCCCTTTAAAATTTTTAAATTATGCTGCGGTTTTTTCTTTGTTGTTCTATTGTTCTTTTTCTTTTTGCATGTAACAGGCAGGATACAAAAGTTTTTTCACAGATTTCCGCTTCCACTACCAATATTCATTTTGAAAATAACCTGGAACGAAAGAAGCTTTTCAATATTCTCTATTACCTCTATTACTACAATGGTGGCGGTGTAGGTATAGGCGATATCAATAATGACAGTCTGCCGGATATTTATTTTACAGCCAACAGCAAAGGAAATAACAAGCTCTACCTCAACAAAGGAAATTTTGAGTTTGAAGATATAACTGAAAAAGCGGGTGTTGCCGGCACTGCCGACTGGTGCACCGGCGTTACCATGGCCGATGTGAATGGTGACGGATTTCTTGACATCTACGTTTCAGCGGTGAATAATATTTATGGACTAACCGGGAATAATGTTCTCTATATTAACAACGGGAACGGAAGTTTTTCTGATAAATCAAAAGAATTTGGTTTAGACTTCGCCGGTTATACCACGCAGTCTGGATTTTTTGATTACGATGGAGATGGTGATATGGATTGTTATATCCTCAATCAGTCTCAAAAACCACATGCCAATATCGTAGATACAAGCAACCGGAGAAAGATTGATCCCCGTGCAGGCGATAAACTTTTCAGAAATGATCTCAACGGTCCGGCTGGCAAGTTCACCGATGTTACCGCGTCAGCGGGAATATTCGAGGGAAATCTTGGTTATGGTTTGGGACTTGCATTTGCTGATATTAACAATGATGGCTGGGATGATATTTATGTAGGAAATGATTTTCATGAGAACGATTACTATTATGTAAATAACGGGAACGGGACTTTTTCGGAAAGCAGTGCCAAACATTTCAGGCATTTCAGCCGGTTTAGCATGGGGAATGACGTCGCCGATTATAATAACGATGGGCATCTGGATGTTATCACCGTTGATATGCTGCCTCCCGATGAAAAAGTGTTAAAGACTTATGGCAGTGATGAAAACCCAGACATCTACAAGGTAAAACTACAAATACAGGGTTACCAGGAACAGTTTTCAAAAAATTGCCTTCAAAGAAATAATGGGAACGGCGAAAGCTTTAGTGAAATTGGCCTGATGAGCGGCATTTCTGCCACCGACTGGAGTTGGGCGCCACTATTTGCAGATTTTGACAATGATGGGAACAAAGATCTTTTTATTTCAAGTGGTATTGTGAAGCGCCCGGTCGACCTGGACTATGTGCGGTTTGTATCTGATTTGAAAGCGAAAGGCATGGACAGGACCGATGAGTATGACGATGAGGCGATCAATGCGATGCCCGATGGGAGCTCGCATCCATTCCTTTTCAAAGGTAATGGCAACATGGATTTTGAAAATGTGAGCAAGGAATGGGGTACCGGGAAAATGAAAGGTTATTTTACGGGGGCAGCTTATGCTGACCTGGACAATGATGGCCGGCTCGACCTGGTGATCAGTTGTATCAATGCACCCGCGATGGTCTTAAAAAACCAGGGTCCTCAGAAAAATTATATTTCATTGTCATTTCGTGGCGACAGCGTCAATACGACAGGGGTAGGTGCCAAAGCCTACCTGTTTGCAAAAGGAAAACTACAATACCAGCAACTCATGCCAACGCGTGGATTTCAGTCTTCATCGGATCATCGCCTGCATTTTGGGCTTGATTCTGTGGATGTAATTGATAGCATGCTCATCGTTTGGCCTGATCAGAAATTCCAGGTGCTAAAGAATGTTGCCGTCAACAAGCAACTCACTATTTTAAAAAATGAAGCGGCAGGGAAGTTTGATTTTCAAAGTTTCTTCCCGCTAAAACAGGGTTTGTTTGAAGAAATTTCTAACACGATCGCCTGGAAACATAAGGAAAATGATTTTCTCGATTATAACGTTCAGTACCTGATACCACATGCGCAGTCGACAAGAGGTCCGAAGATCGCTGTGGCGGATGTAAATGGCGATGGACTTGACGATTTTTATGCCTGTGCTGCATCTGGTCAGCCGGGCATGTTGATGATACAACAAAAGAATGGATCATTCATTTCGACCAATACAGAAGTCTTTGCAGCAGACCTGTCAGGTGAAGATGTAGACGCCATATTTTTCGATGCGAATGGCGATGGTAGCCCTGATCTTTATGTAGCTAATGGTGGTAACCAATACTCAACGGGATTGAACCTCCAGGATAGACTATATCTAAACAACGGTAAAGGACAGTTTACGAAATCCGAAGCCTCACTTCCCACGCTTCTTTACAACAAGTCAAGTATTGCTGTGGCAGATTTCGACAAAGATGGTGACCAGGATATTTTTATTGGCGTATTAGCAGATGCCAGGGCGTTTGGAATTCCCCAGACCTCGTATTTGCTGATCAACGATGGCAATGGAAATTTCTCCGAAGCCAGCAATGATATCATCGCGTTAAAGGATCTTGGTATTGTTACAAGTTCAGCATTTGGAGATATCAATAAAGATGGCTGGCCCGATCTGGTTGTGGCTGGTGAGTGGATGCCGATTATTGTATTCTTTAACGAAAATGGAAAGTTCAAGACAAAGTCGCTGTCCAATTCCTCTGGTTTATGGCAAACGGTTTTTCTTGACGACGCCAATGGCGATGGTCACCTGGATATCCTTGCAGGCAATTGGGGCTACAATAATAAATTCTGGAGTGGAAAGAATGGGCCGGCGCGACTGTATGTGGCCGATTTTGATCGAAATGGTCAGACCGAACAATTGCTGTCATATACACTGGATGGAAAAGAGTATCCCTTCCTTGCGAAGGATGAAGTGGAAAGACCCTTGCCTTTGTTGAAGAAACACTACCTCTACTATGCGGAATATGCGGGTGTACCGATGAAAGATGTTTTTTATGGGTGGATCGATACCATTCAGCCCTTTACATGCGAACGCCTGGGTTCTGCGATCTGCTATGGTGATGGAAACGGTGGATTTACCATCACCGATCTTCCCAAGGAATTACAGATGGCGCCAATCTTTTCTTTCAGGGAAGTAACAGAAAATCAAAATACATCCGGCTATATCGCGGGTGGTAATTTTTATGATGTGATCCCGTATGAAGGAAGATACGATGCGCAGCCGCTGGCTTTCTTTACGATCGGAAAAGATGGACAATGTAAACCAGACTTCCAACCAAACCTTGCTTCATTAAACGGCCAGGTGCGTGATATAAAATGGCTGAAGACCGGCCAGGATAAGAAAATTTTGATTGTTGCTTGTAACAACGACAAGTTAATGACGTATGCAGTCCGGTAGCAGAAGCTTGCTGCTTTTACCGGATCGGCGTTTTAAACTCGTTTAGGGATGAAAAGTACCTTTTTTTTTGCTGGTGTCTTATTTGCATTGGTGTACACTGGTTGTAGTAAAAAGACAACCGGAGATCCGCCACCGCCACCACCTCCTGCGAATTTCAGGTTATCAGGTTGGTCGGTGGATCATATTTCAACTGGTAATCTCATTTATGATGTCAGCAAAACACCCGTGATTAAATTCAGGTTTGGAACTCCTGTCGATCGTGGCACTGTTGCATCGGGTATTCAATTTTTGGAAAATGCCGGAACACCGGTCAGTTTCAGCGCTGCCTACGAAAACGCCGACAGTGTAGTAGTCATCAAACCAGCCGCGGCATTGAGTAACCTCAGCAGGTACAGGGTGGGAGTTTCCAATACATTAAAATCGGCAGCTGGTGGAAGTATTACAAATGCGCAAGAGCTTTCCTTTATCACCAGCATCGATTCCTCGAGGAAATTTCCTGCTATTACAGACGAAGCGTTGCTGGATTCTGTTCAGCGAAGAACTTTTAAATACTTCTGGGACCTGGCACATCCAACAAGTGGTATGATCCGGGAAAGAAATACAGATCAGGTAATATACACATCGGGAGGCACCGGTTTTGGCATCATGGCTATCGTAACAGCGATCCACCGCGGCTTTATAACCAGGGCACAAGGCCTGGAAAGGTTGCAGAATATGGTTGCTTTCCTAAAAAATACAGCGGAAACATTTCACGGTGCCTATCCCCATTGGTTTAATGGAGAAACAGGTAAAGTGATCCCCTTTAGTGCGAATGATAACGGAGCAGATATCGTGGAAACATCTTTTTTGATACAGGGTTTGTTAGTAGCCAGGCAGTATTTTGATGGCGTCGATATAGCGGAAACAAATCTGCGAAACGATATCAATACCATTGCAGACAGGGTAGAGTGGGATTGGTTTAGAAAAAATGATGAAAATGCTCTTTATTGGCATTGGAGCTCCACACATACAAACGGCTGGATCATGAACCTGAAAATAAAAGGCTGGAATGAATGCCTGATCACTTATGTTCTGGCGGCTTCTTCGAAAACGCATGTTATTCCGAAGGTAGTGTATGATGAGGGATGGGCATCGAATGGAGGCATGAAGAATGGGAAAAACTATTACGGATACCAATTGCCCCTGGGGCCGGAAATGGGTGGGCCCTTGTTCTTTTCGCACTATTCATTTTTGGGTATTGATCCTAATAGCCTTACAGATACTTATGCCAACTACAGTACACAAACGAAGAACCATACCCTGATCAATTATAATTATTGCAAAACAAATCCCGGTAACTATTTCGGATACAGCGATTCTGTCTGGGGGCTTACGGCCAGTGATATCAAGGATGGGTACCATGCCAGTTCACCAACAAGTGATCGGGGGTATATCGCTCCAACAGCCGCCTTATCCTCATTTCCTTATACCCCGACTGAATCTATGCAGGCGTTGAAATTTTATTATTATGTGTTGGGCGATAAAATATGGAAAGACTACGGCTTTGTAGACGCGTTTTCTCTTCATCATCTCTGGTTTGCCAATA
>JAEYVW010000101.1 GCA_023429365.1 Bacteroidota bacterium | reverse complement strand
CCCACATAATGCCCGCATTATTGATGAGCAGGTGTAAAGGTCTTTCCGAGGCCAGGAATTTTTCAGCAAATACGTCAATCGATCGATGATCTGCCAGGTCCAGTTCTTCGATTTCAATGTTTTCGATCCCTTCCAGGTTTTTATTTGCTTTGCCCGTATCTCTTGCTGCTACAATAACCGTCGCCCCAGCGCCGGCCAGGGTTTTAACCGTTTCCAACCCAATGCCGGTACTGCCACCCGTTACAATTGCGGTTTTTCCGGAAAGATCAATGCCTTTGATTACTTCTGATGCGTTTGATTTTGAGTCGAAACCTGAACCAAGCGGTTTTTGTAAGGCTCCATTGTAATTTGTTTGTCCCATTACTTTATTTATTTTGTTGAGACAAAACTAGATTACCGGATGACTGGCAACTTTGTTGAAACGTCCGAATTTCCTTTGTTTAAAAGTTCACCATTCCCACGGTAGGATAGGTTTTTTGGTATGCCGGGATGAACTTTTCCAGATAAAGCCCTGGAGCAGTTTACCGCTAAGTACTGCAGTCAACAGTGACTTTGTCAATAATGGTGAGCACCCATTTTTTGTTGATATAGCTAAGGTAGATGATCAGCTCGTTGCCGTCATTGTCAGCAATAACAACTCTTCTGCTTTTATTTTCCAGTTCATAAAACCCATTGATCGTTTTATCGGATATTTTCTCGTCAAACTCTTTTTTTAAATACTTCGCGGTCTCTGAAAGTAAATGGTCGGTCAGGGTTGTATCGACAAATGTTCCGGTCTTTGTCCAGGTTTCGCAATCGTATACCGGGAGCTTCTCGTAGCGTAGCGGGGTCAGCTTTACATCATCATAGAAAGGAACGTTGGGAAATGTAGTATCGGTGAAACCCAAAGTCGGGAAATATTTGTAAGTATCCGTCACGCCAGATCGGTTGATGATATAAACCCCTGTGTTTTTATCTATATAGTTCGACAAGGTGGCCGAGTCGCGAACAGCAAGTGCGGACACGATATTTGTTAGCGCCCGTGAAAACTCCTGGTTTTTAGATGCTTGTCCATGGCTGGATACCACAGCCAGTAGCATAAACAATTTGAAAGGAAGAATTCTCATTTCTGCAGATTGTAAGGATCAGGTATTGATGGAGGACGATACGCAGGTTGTAGTCCTTCGATATCGGCGTATTTAAAGATAAGGAAGTTCATCGTTTGTTTTGTGGCTTGCCTGACTGATTTCACCAAATAGACGAGCGCAGTACGCGACGTAACCTGACTGTTATTTTGGTATCCCGGCTTTCCTGAGTTTCTTTATCCTGGAATTGATGGAGGGTATGTCTTCTTTTTCCATGATCGAAATCGTCCTGGTAAAGTCCCGGGAAAAAACAGGCCTGCGTTGCAGTATATCATAAAGTGCCTGGATCGAAAAGACCCTTACGATCTTACTTTCGGTACTGTCTTTGGCCCAGGCGGTAAGAAGCGCCCAGGTTTTTTCAAATTCTCTCTTGTTGAGTTGGAGGCGTGAAACAAGCTGGGCCAAATGCCATTTCAACTCGATCTCATTTGCAGTACGACAAAGATCCAGGATGGTCTTTTTGTGTTTTTCGAGATATTCCCTGTGACGAACAGTTATTTTTTCAACCGCGTCTGCCGTTCGCATCACCACTCTTCTGTCGCTGTCTGAAAGGCCTGCGATCAATTGGTCAAATTTTTCCTGTGAATTGATAAGCGGAACTACTTCATTCGACTTCCCGATAGAACGCCGGTCACCACCTTTGAACAGGTCCAGGAATTTATTGGGTTTACGGGTAGTCATAAGGCTTTTTCAGGCGAAATAATGTTGCAATTGACACAAGTCAGACATCGCTGCCGGCAAATGCCCAAGAGCGATGAGGTATTTCTTAATATGCACCCTGAATTCTTTTTTGAAGATAATGATGCTACACAATATTACAACCTGTTATTTTGTTCACAGGTTTCGTTTTTTACTTTCTATCGCAATAAACTCGGGCAAATAATCCGGGGTGCAACCTTTGGATACCATTTTACCTTTGTATAGTCCGGTTTTTTCTCCCAGTGCGATACAGCGTTCGCGGTATTTTTTGTCATACACACCGATCCAGCCTGCTGTGAAGTTCATGGCCCATTGAACTTCGGGTCCTTCTTTTTTGATCTGTTTTTCCATCGTAGTTAAAAGGGCTTCGGTATTGGGCGGTGGTGTTTGTCCCATCCAGCGCAGGCGTGCCTGGTAATACCAGAAGATCCTTCTTAATAGGGGCGAGGGGTTTTTCTCCCAGGATTCCATCAGTGCAACGGTTTTCCTGTCTTTCGAAAGCTGGTTGGCCATCAGCCAGTCTATAAGTTGGGTCCGCTCTTCAAAGAAGTGATCTTCCATGTCCTTACCAAGAGTATCAATCACTTCCTGTGTGAGCAATTTACTATCCATGATTAATATGGATAAAAGCCTGGGTAGGAATTGCCTCATTGACCAGAGTTCCATGGCCAGCTCATGGTCTTTTTTTATAGTAGCTGCGATTTTCCGCAGGTCGCCCAGTTTGGTG
>JAEYVW010000333.1 GCA_023429365.1 Bacteroidota bacterium | reverse complement strand
TGCCAGGTTATGAATGCTGGCTATTGTAAGCCCCAGGAATTCCTTCGCCTTCATCAGGTGCCGCAGGTAGGCTTTGCTGTAATACTGGCTTACTTCGCAATCAAGGTCTTCATCGATGGGTGAATAGTCCAGCTCCCATTTTTTATTGTCGATATTTAAAACCCCTTTTGTCGTAAAAAGCATGGCGTTTCTTCCGTTTCGGGTTGGCATCACACAATCGAACATATCGACACCCATACCAATACACTCCAGGATATTCCAGGGTGTACCTACGCCCATCAGGTACCGGGGCCGGTCTTTGGGCAGGTGATCGCAACACCAGTCACAGATCTCATACATCACCGGTTCAGGCTCTCCCACGCTCAGGCCGCCGATCGCATTGCCGGTCGCGTTTTTTGAAGCGATGTATTCGCATGACTGTTTCCGCAGATCCCTGAAAGTGCCGCCCTGTACGATCGGGAAAAGATTTTGTGTATAGCCATATTTATCAGGTGTAGCATGGAAGCGTTCCCAGCACCGGTCGAGCCATCGGTGCGTGAGTTCCATCGACACCCTCGCATACTCAAAATCACTGCCACCTGGCGGACATTCATCAAAGGCCATTACGATATCACCGCCAATGATGCGCTGAATATCCATTACATACTCCGGGCTGAACAGGTGCCGGGAGCCATCGATATGTGACTGAAATGTGACACCTTCTTCCTTGATGATCCTGGTACCCGCGAGGGAAAAAACCTGGTATCCGCCACTATCGGTAAGGATTGGCTTTGGCCAGCCATTGAAACGGTGCAGCCCACCTGCCTTTTCCAGCACTTCAAGGCCAGGCCTGAGATACAGGTGGTAAGTATTGCCCAAAATGATCTGTGCTTTTACATCCCGAAGTAATTGCTGCTGGGTCACCGCTTTTACACTGCCCACGGTACCAACGGGCATAAAGATCGGGGTCTCGATCTCACCATGGTCGGTGATGATCTTTCCTGTTCGGGCCTTTGTACCAATATCTGTTTTTTGTAACTGAAAAACTAAAGCCGGCATAGGTGTGCGA
Organism: Bacteroidota bacterium; assembly: GCA_023429365.1. GTDB lineage: Bacteria > Bacteroidota > Bacteroidia > Chitinophagales > Chitinophagaceae > Terrimonas_B. The sequence goes on along the minus strand of JAEYVW010000333.1, from coordinate 5,258 downwards.
AGGTACAGGTTTGGGGTGGATGGGGGTGAGCGTTTGGATCCGATGGTTATCGGGTTAAAAATTAGGAATTAGGGATCAGGAATTAGGAGGTGGAAACCCTTACAAATCACAAAACTTGCTATTTTCGCCGCCATGCCAACCATTAACTGGGGAGAAATTATTTTCTATTCTTTTGCCGCCACCACCGCCATCCAGGTATTTTATTATACCTGTTTTTTTAGTCGCATTGCTTTTTTCAAAACCAAACCAAAAGATCAGTCGCAGCAGCACCCCGTTTCGGTGATCGTTTGCAGTCGCGATGAAGATGAAAATCTCGCGCGCAATCTACCCGGACTGTTGGTACAACAATATCCCAGCAGTTTTGAAGTGGTCGCGGTTAATGATAATTCAGTCGACGATTCAAAATATATACTGCAGGAACTAAAAAGAACATTCAAAACTTTGAATGTGGTAGAGCTTACGCATGAAGCCAAACTGATCAGGGGAAAAAAATATCCTTTATCGATTGGGATCAGGGAAGCGAAGCACGAGATTCTACTACTCACGGATGCGGATTGTGTACCTGCCAGTGAACACTGGATCACGCGGATGCAGGATGGATATCGTGACGATATAGAGATCGTGTTGGGATACGGCGCTTATCACAAAAAGCCTGGTGTATTAAATAAGCTGATACGCTTTGAAACATTTCATACCGCTTTACAATACCTGTCATATGCCCTGGCGGGATTACCATACATGGGCGTGGGCAGGAACCTGTCGTACAAAAAAGACCTGTTCCTTCGCAATAAAGGATTTTCATCGATCAACCATATTCCAAGTGGCGACGACGATCTTTTTATCAATAAAGTCGCCACTTCCAGGAATACAGCTGTTGTCATCGAAAGGGATGCCATAACAAGGTCTATTCCCAAAACCACCTGGAGTGGCTGGCTGAAACAAAAATCGAGGCATTATACAACGGCTAAATATTATAAAGCCAAACATAAATTCCTGCTCGGGCTTTACTTCATCACGCAGTTTATTTTTTATCCCCTGTTCGTTACCACCATCCTGTTTTATGACTGGCGCTGGGCGCTTGCATTATTTGGTGCAAGACTGATCACGCAGGCCATTATTTTTTATCGCGCGATGAAGAAAATGGATGAAGCAGATCTTTGGCCCTGGTTTGTTTTCCTGGATCTATGGATGTTCCTTTATTACATCATCTTTGCATCGGCACTTTGGAAAAAACCAGCCAGGAGCTGGGATTAAATGCAGGAACGGATGGACATCATCTTAAAATACTTTTCGGAGTTCACGGATACCCAAATAAAGCAATTTGAGGCTTTAAAGGATCTCTACCGTGAGTGGAACGAAAAAATCAATGTGATATCACGCAAGGATATCGACAGTCTTTACGAACGGCACGTGCTGCATTCATTATCCATCGCCGCAGTATTTGAATTCAGGGATGGCGCTGAGATTCTTGACCTCGGCACGGGAGGAGGTTTTCCCGGTATACCCCTGGCCATTTTTTTCCCGGAAGTGAAATTTCACCTCGTTGACAGCATCGGTAAAAAATTAAAAGTGGTGAATGCGGTTGCTGAAACCATCGGTCTCTCCAATATCAGTACCCAACACGGCCGCGTAGAAGATTTAAAAAACAGGAAATTTGACTTTGTGGTCTCCAGGGCTGTGGCACCGTTGAAAGACCTGTGGAGATGGAGCAAACCACTGCTTAAAAGAGGGTCTGCAGATAACAAGGACGAGTTTTCACAACACCCGGGACTGATATGTCTGAAAGGTGGCGACCTGGCCCTGGAAATACAGGAGAGTGGTACCCGACCCCGCTTGATGGAGATCAATGAAATTTTTGAGGAGGAGTTTTTTCAGGATAAATTTATTGTGTACGTGCCCCGCTAAGAGCTAAAACTACCACTTTGTGGTATTGGTTAATCTTCACCTAAGACTCAATTTTGTTTTATGAAGAAAATATCGGTTTGTGTAGTCGATGACAACCGGGACCTTCGCAACGCCCTGGAAGAGATCATTGATATGTCGGAAGGTTTTGAATGTGTAGGCACGATTGGTACAGCCCAGGAAGCGATCACACAGATCCCCGTTCTTGCTCCTGATGTAGTACTGATGGATATCAACCTCGGTTCGGATGAAACGGGTATTGATTGCGTGAAAGCGTTAAAACACCAGGTCCCTTCTACTAATTTCATGATGTGTACGGTGTACGAGGAGAATGAAAAAATATTCCAGGCGCTCACCGCGGGCGCCAGCGGATACATTCTAAAAAAGACCGCACCACCCCAAATGTTGGAAGCTATCCGCGAATTATACCAGGGCGGCGCCCCCATGAGCAGCCAAATCGCCAGGAAAGTGGTGGCCGCCTTTCAGAACAAACCCGCTTCTACCGACGGAACCGAAAACCTCGAATCGCTGTCGAACCGGGAAAAAGAGATCCTGGAACAACTATCTAAAGGACTGATGTATAAAGAAATAGCGGCTGCGCTGTTTATTAGTCCCGAAACCGTTCGCAAACACGTCTATCACATATACGAAAAATTACATGTTACAAACCGTATCGAAGCCGTAAACCGGTACTTTGGGCGTTAATTTTGAAAAAATACCACTAAAAGGGTATGGTTTGTAGGTGTGAATCAATGTAGCTTTGGGACGGTTATTGATCATAATGATCCATTGACCATAAAACCTACCATTTATCCATATTGATTTTCAAGGGCCTTAATCAAAAAACCATCCGGAATTCCGGATGGTTTTTGCTTTAAGTTGTAGTAGAGGCCTACAGTTTTATCCTGTTGTTTTGTCTTTCAGTATCCGCCATCCTCTGTGAGGGATCGATCTCGGCGATTGAAATATCACCCAGTCTACGGTCGCTTTCAATTACATAAGTCTCGTTGGTCCACTTCCATGCGGGGTAAATTTTTCTTAAACCCGATCCTTCAGCAGGCTTCGTCCCATACATCAGGTCAAGTGGAATATAATGCATTTCTGTGCTGCCGTCTTTAAAAGTCAGCTGAAGATCAATAGGAATTGGCATCTGGCCTAGTCTTTTCAGACGGATCCTTGTCTTGCCGCCCTCTTCCCAGAGACTGTCAAAAGCATAGTCAATGGTCTTAACTGAGTTCACCCAGTATTGCTGGTACCAGTCCAATTCGATGCCACTCACTTTTTCAGACAGACGGACAAAATCAAAAACATTGGGATGTTTGAATTTCCACTGGCGATGATATTCGAGCAGGATCCTGTCGCGCACTTCTGCACCGACAACATAACCCAATTGTTCAATGAAGACAGCACCCTTTGAGTAGGCCGCAGCCGAATAAGCAGTGTTGGTATTAAAATGATCGGCATGCGTAGTCAATGGTTCTTCCCTTCCGCTTCTTACCAGCGAAAAATAGCCACGGTAACTTCCGGCCTGGGTAAAAGAAGTGGTATCGTTTTTCAGGAAAGCTTCTACACGGTTGTCGGCATAACTGGTAAAACCTTCATCCATCCATGCATAGAGTGATTCGTTGGTGCCTAACACACCATGATACCAGTTGTGCATCCATTCATGTAGCCAGGCACCCTGCCCGGCCAACAATGTCGCCATGGGATACTCCATTCCTCCATCGCCACCTTCAATAAATGAATATTGTTTGTAATCGTAAGGACCGAATGTCTTTTCAATAAAAGGAAGCGCTCGCTCGGCGTTATCCAATATTGCTTCCCAGGCTGCGGCGGAGGGGCTGGAAGATTTGTATAATAAATGAAAGGTGAGATCCTTCCTTATTTTTCTTTTTACATGCTTGTATTCAGGATCTGCTGCCCACATAAAATCGTGAACATTGGGAGCTGTAAATTTCCAGGTGAGTTTATTACCGGCGGGTCTTGTCACTTTAACGCCGGCATCTTCGTAACCATAACCGATTTGGTTAGCATTCTGCAAATAACCTGTGCCACCCAGTATATAATTTTTATCGATGGTGATATTCACGTCAAAATCGCCCCAAACCCCATAGAACTCGCGGCCAACATAAGGCGTGGGATGCCAGCCATCCGCATCATATTCGCAGAGCTTGGGGTACCATTGGCTCATGGAATAACGAACTTTGGTATTGGGATTATCCCTCCCGCTACGACGGATCTGTAACGGAACCTGGGCTTCAAATACCATATCAAAAACAACCTTTGATTTTGGCAGGATCGGCCTGTCGAGTTGTACTTCAAGGATAGTTTCCAGCACCTCAAACTTTTGTGGCCGGCCATTCATCTTTAATGAAATGATCTTTTGGTAACCGATCTCATCAGGTTTCAGGTGCAGGATACGGTCTTTAACCCTCGAATCCCAGTCGCCTCCACTTCCCGATTGTATAGTACCCTGGCGACGGCTCCGGTTGTCCATCATACTGCCGGGCTGAAAAGCGTTAAAGTAAAGATTGTAAAATACCCGTGTGAGCGTATCGGGCGAATTGTTCCAGTACTCCAGCTTCTGTTTACCGGTAAATTGATTGGTCTGCACGTTCATATCAATATCCATCACATACTTCACTTTCTGCTGCCAACGGCCAGGCTGAGCGAACGCGTAATCAAATAGAAAAAAACAAACTACTACAAACCAGAGTCGTTTCATGTGGTAAGTTTAAAAGTTATCAGGTTCCGGTAAATATATTCTTTGACCGGTCAAAACGAATATCATGCATTTCAATTAAAGCGTCACCCACTCACGCAGCAATCTTCCTTTGGGATTGAAATAAAGATATTTTTTCTCGACATCATTCTTTTTTGCTTTCAACCTGTATTGTGTCACCTCACCTGGTAAATACAACACTACGGTTTCAGCGACTTCGCGGTCTGCATATTTGCTTTTTTCAAAGCCATTCTTCACTTCTTCTGGAAGTTTATCAAAACTCCATTCTTTAATCGTTTCTTTCCACAAACCTTTATTGGTATAGGAAGCGATCATACTTTCTCCATCCTGGATAAAGTATACGTCTACGCTCACCAGGCGATCCTTAAATTCAATATCAGATGCGCCGCGGTACTGGTTTGCAAAAGTTTCTTCGACCGCTTTTGGGATTTCCCTTATCTGGGAAAATGCAAAACCCGACATCAATAAAAGGGCTGCTGACAGGGCTGTGATTCTTTTTTTCATCTTTTTCGTCATTTGTTATGCAGCAAAATTGTCGAACAATTACTGTATCCCTGTAAGATGCGCGAATTTTTAGGTTTATATTATCATTTTTCCCTGCCGGCCACTACAA
>JAEYVW010000162.1 GCA_023429365.1 Bacteroidota bacterium | reverse complement strand
AAGAAGATATCGGTGATTGGATTTGACATCAATGCCAAACGCGTAGAACTGATGAAGCAGGGCATCGATCCCAGTAACGAATTGGAGAAAGAAGCTTTTGAAGGCTGCGATATCGAATTTACCAATAACCTCGAAACCCTCAAAAAAGCGAAATTTTATATAGTAGCCGTGCCTACACCGGTGGATGAGCATAACGTACCTGACCTGGTACCTGTTCAACGCGCTTCTGAAACCATAGGTAAAGTGATCAAGAAAGGAGACTATGTAGTTTTCGAGTCGACCGTTTATCCAGGCTGCACCGAGGAGGACTGCCTTCCAATCATCGAAAAAATCTCCGGACTGAAAAATGTTGTTGACTTTAAACTGGGTTATTCCCCCGAGCGGATCAACCCGGGTGATAAGAATCATACCCTGAGCAGTATCGTGAAAGTTGTTTCGGGTTGTGATGACGTGTCGCTGGAGAATATCGCCAAGACCTACGAACTTGTTGTTAAGGCCGGTGTTCACAGGGCATCCTGCATCAAGGTCGCAGAAGCCGCTAAGATCATCGAGAACACACAACGTGATTTAAATATCGCACTGATGAATGAGCTGTCTATTATTTTCGATAAAATGGACATCAATACATTTGAGGTGCTGGAAGCAGCTGGTACCAAGTGGAACTTCCTCAAATTTCAACCCGGCCTGGTAGGCGGGCATTGCATCGGTGTGGATCCTTATTACCTCACACACAAAGCGAATGAGTTGGGATATAAGTCACAGGTGATACTCGCGGGTCGTACCATCAATGATGATATGGCAAGCTATGTGGCACAGAAAGTAGTACAACATATCATCAAAACGGATGGTAATGTGAAAACTGCCAGGGTCCTGATCAAAGGCGCGACGTTCAAAGAAAATGTAAGCGATATCCGTAATTCAAAGGTGGCAGATGTGGTCAAAGCGCTGAAAGCTTTCTATGTGAATGTTGACGTGGAAGATCCCTATGCTGATTCCGATGAATTACAGCACGAATATGGATTTAGCCTGACGCCCGAAACAGGCAAGGACTATGATGCGGTGATCATCACCGTTCCGCATGCTGACTATATAAGTCTCGGCGACGATTATTACACCGATATCACCAGGCCTCACGCTATGATCGCCGACCTGAAAGGAATTTATCGAAACAAAATTAAGAACAGAAAATACTGGAGCCTGTAGTATGCCGTTTTTAGCCACCGATATACACGGGCTGCTGATCTATGAGCCCAAGGTATTTGCAGACAGCCGCGGATACTTTTTTGAATCTTATAACGCCGATGTGTTTAAGAACGAGGGGGTGGATATCGTTTTTGTGCAGGACAACCAGTCTTCTTCTTCCTATGGTGTGATCCGCGGATTGCATTTCCAGCTCAACCCAAATGCGCAGACGAAACTCGTGCGCGTGCTTTCGGGTACGATCCTGGATGCGGTAGTGGATCTTCGCCAGGGTTCTCCGAGCTACGGACGACACTTCACCATTGAGTTGTCGGCGGAAAATAAAAAGCAGTTATTGGTCCCCCGCGGTTTTGCACACGGATTTTCCGTCCTTAGCGAAAGGGCGGAAGTGCTATATAAATGTGACGATTTCTATTCCAAAGCATCAGAAGGTGGTATCCGGTTTGATGATCCCACACTTAATATCGACTGGAAAATTCCTGCAGACAAGGCAATTGTATCTGAGAAGGATCTCGTATTGCCGGGATTAAAGGAGTGCCAGACTAATTTTGTATTTGAAGGCTGATATGCAACATACAATTCTTGTAACAGGCGCAAACGGACAGTTGGGCATGGAACTGGCACTACTGGTTTCACAGTATCCTGCTTTTCATTTCGTACTTACGACCCGTCAGGACCTGCCACTGGATAATTTTGACCTGATCAACAAGCTGATCGACAAACATCAACCTAAATATGTCGTGAATTGCGCGGCTTATACTGCCGTGGACAAGGCCGAGTCTGATAAGGAATTGGCCCATAGAATTAATGCCGAAGCTCCTGGTGTGATCGCAGCGGCATGCCGGCGGAATAATTCGAAGCTGATACATATTTCGACCGACTATGTGTTTAATGGTAATGGACAAAGGCCATATAAGGAAGACGATCCAACTGATCCTGTTAATTACTATGGTGAATCGAAATTACTGGGAGAACAGCAGGTCATGTTGCAAAATCCCGCTTCAATCATCATCCGTACTGCCTGGGTGTATTCTCAATTTGGGAAGAATTTTGTGAAAACAATTCTCCGCCTGGTTGGAGAAAAGGAAGCTATCAACGTGGTTAGTGATCAATATGGCACACCCACTTACGCTGCCGACCTCGCTGAAACGATCATGCAAATAATAACCGTACTTGATAGTGAAACAGATCCCACTGGAACCAGCCACGCGGGAATCTATCATTTCAGTAATAACGGGATCATAAACTGGCATGAATTTGCACTCGCTATCAGGGATATTTCCGGAAGTAAATGTAAAGTGAATCCCATTCCTGCCTCGGATTATCCAACACCGGCCAGGCGTCCGGCTTATTCAGTGTTGGATAAATCGAAGATCAGCAAGGAATTCAATATTTCTATCAAGCCCTGGCGGGAAAGGTTAGAGGCTTGTATAAAAAGAATAGAAAAATAGTAAAAGACTCCGTTCTCGGCAACCTTAGCCAATCACCTAACTAAAGCCTGTTCTTGCATTTTTCAGTCGCTTCAATCCGGAGTCAATGATTAATCACATAACGAATATCCAATTAACCTGGTTGAAGACAAGGGGAAGAAAAACGATAAATATTGTTTTATTCTGAAATTCCTTTGGGGTGAAATCCATGGCAGGTTAATATAATCTCCCCATTACATCGACGTGCATTACGTAGAAATCTGGAATATCCTTCAAACTATTTTTTGACAGCAGTGATCAAAGTGGAGCCCATCGACTTGCCGTTTTTATTATAAGTTTCCGTTTTGACAACACCGAAGCCGGGAGCAAACCATTCCGTAGATTTAAAATTGACAGGTATGCCAATGCCTGATGGACCGCCGATGGTTGCGCGGAAACGTCCATCATATGTTATTTTCCAGCAATCCCAGGTTCCTGCCGGTGTTGTGATGGATTCTTTACCTTCTACTTTCCGGTTGGTTTGTTCGAGCGTGATCGTTGAAAATGTTGATCCTTTATTGATCACATCCATTTTGAAATTCACCTGGGGAAGAGACTGACCTGCCGAAACGGTAGCAGGATACTCAATAAAAACCTCTTCAGCTTTTACTTCCATGTCCTTATAAGCCGCCATCTGTTCCTGCGGCATGGCTACCCTGGCATCTACATAAAGATTGCCGCCACTGCATTTATATACACCACTACTTTTGGATAAAGCTTTTCCTTTTTCATCGACCATATTGGCGGTGAAATTTGCCGTGGTATTATCGCCCGACTTTTTGATATCGCTGATCGTGTAAGTCACTTTACCGCTTTCTTTGTCCTTGCGGTCATAAGTCGTCATTTCTACAGAACTGTTGTTAAGATAATAGTAGCCCGAGCAATCCTGGGCATTTGTAACAAAGCCCCACAAGAGCAGGCAAAGTGTAGTAGTAATTTGTCTCATAGCTGCAAGATTTAATACCTGAAAGGTAGGAATAGCAGACTAGTTTGCAAATACTACTTTGTGGGAATTGAATTGTCAGCTGTTATATCAGAACATTAAAACCATGCCTCCGAAATAATTTCTTAGTGGTGAGGGATTGAAGAATCTGTTGCCGATGGCGTTAATATCATTTCCTAAACTGTACTTCTCATTCAAAGCGTTGTCGATACCCGCATATACATCAAGAAAAATTGAAGGTGAAAACCTATGTTTCCATCCTAGTTTTCCCTGGAGCAGTTTGTAGGAACGTGCATACACCGTGTTGGCATCATTTAAAGGAAGTTTACCGGTATGATTCAGACTGGTATAGAGATAAAAGCCTTTGGCCGTATGTACATCTATACCCGTTACGGAGATTTGTTTTGGTACGCCGGTGACACGATTTTCTGAATGATCAACAGTTCCGATGATGTAGTCCGTGAAATGGTAATCGTTGAGGGTATAGCCAGACCAGAGTTTTACCAGCGTGAAGAATCCGCGGCTATTGTCGATCAGTGACCACGAGCCTCTAAGCTCAATTCCTTTCTGGTCGGTACCTCCTGCGTTTATAAAATATTCCTGCCCGGCGCTGTTATTTCTCCTGACGATCGCCTGCTGCAATTTAAAATAGTAAGCGGTGACATCCAGTTCAAATAGTTTGTTCGCTGAATTCAGCCGTGCGCCTATTTCATAATTCCATCCAAACTCCGGTTGTAACGAGGTGTTGATGTTCGCATCAGAGGCACGTATTTCAGCAAGGGTAGCAGGGGAGTAGCCTTTACTCAGCGAAGCATAAGCGGTCACGTACTTTTTGAACGGGTACAACACCGCGAGCCGGGGTAGGATCTGCTCTTCAAAGTTTTTCGTCCTTTTGGTATTGTCGTTGCCTGACAGTGTCCTGTATTTATATTGATACGCGTTTGTACTGGCGCCGGCCTGCACCAGCAATCTTTTTCTCAATTGCCATTCGGCCTGCACAAAAGGAAACCATTGCCTCACTTCAAGTTTATCCAGGGATTGAACTGTGTCTTTTACACCCTGCCTGTTGCCATAGTTGTTGATGGATGCATCGCCCCATTGCCATTCGACTCCGCCAATCAGCCTGATGTCCTGCTCATTTTTATAAGTAGCATATACAAACTTGCTGCGAAGCGATAAATTATTCTCATCCCTTTCCTCGTAATTGGTGATAAAGGGATTTGTAAAGCCTGTAAAAGAGTAAGCAACCGATGTAGTATTACTCCATTTTGAATTAAACTGATGGGTATAGCTTGTGCCGGCGAAAATAGTTTTGTTATAAATAGCAGCTTTTTGTTCGACGGCACCGGGTACAAAGGACGTAGCCGGACGCGCTTGCCGGGGATCCTGTTCCATTTGCGCCTGCGTCAGTCCTCCTGGTGTCTGGTAATAAATGTCGGAATAAAGGGCAAGCCATTCAAGTTTATCCTTTTTTGAAATCTGCGACGCACCATTCCATTGTATCACATCTCTTCTAAGCTTGCTGTTTTCGCGATATCCCCCGGCCTGCAGGTGACCCTGGGTAAGTGTGGACTGAAAATTTTTGGCTGAATATTTCCACTGTGCACTTTCACCAAATGTGCTATAGGAACCTCCATTCAGTTGCACCCTGAACTCGTGTTCCTTTTCGGGGGCGGCTGGCGGATCGATGGTGTGCATCACCACAACACCACCCGTATTGGCGCCGTACATACTTCCACCCGGACCTTTTAGTACCTCTACCGAACCGATCGTTGCGGGGTCTACGAGATTCAGGTAGGTATTTCCACCCGCATCGGTAAAAGGCATATCATTCCAGTAGATCTTTATATTACGTACACCAAATGGTGAACGCAAAAGACTTCCACGAATATTGAGGCGGTAGCTACCAGGAGATCGTTCTTCCATGCGCACACCGGGAATAGTGTTAATAGATGGCACCAGGGTTGGTGCCGCATAACGTTCTAAATCTTTTTGTCCGATATATCCGATGGTAACAGGATTTTCTGCCAGGGTGCGCTGCGATTCATAACCTTTGATGATAACGGGTGTAAGCGTTCTAACTGAATCTGAATTGAGATGCCCTGCCTCATTTTGTGACCAGGCAGCAAAGGCCATGCATAGGAGGAAAAGGGTAAATGTTGGCTTCATATTATATTAAACTTATCGTAAAAGTACACAAAGAGTTTTTATATTACCAGTAGTAAACCAAATGATATGAAACAGTTTTTTCGGGAGCTACTTGAATACAACTATCATTTTAACCAGGAACTGGGTGATGTATTTCTCAGGGAAGCTGGCAAAGCATCTGAGAAATCTTTTAAGCTTTACAGCCATATCCTCAATGCTCACCAGGTTTGGAACAGCAGGATCGAACCCGGACAAACGGCTTTTGGTGTATGGGATATTCATCCTGTCGAGGCATGTAAAGGGATTGATAAAAGGAATTATGACGATTCATTACGTATTCTCGACAATTATGACCTCGAACTTATGATCGATTATACCACCACGCGTGGAGATAAATTCAGTAACCGCTTGCGTGATATCGTTTTTCATATTATCAACCACGGTACGTACCACCGCGGCCAGATTGCAACTGAGTTCCGGCAATCGGGTCTCACACCGTTGGTGAGCGATTTTGTCTTATATAAAAGGTAGATGAAAGCGGGGTTCACTAGTATCAGGACAAAAGAAAGGGAAGACCATTGTCTTCCCTAACCGGTTGAGCTACTAGGATTCGAACCTAGACAGACAGAACCAAAATCTGTAGTGCTACCGTTACACCATAGCTCAATACCATCCAATTTTTAAATTGGGATGCAAAAATAAGGGTTGATCTTTTTACAGCCAAATTGGAGAGAGTTTTTAATGGCCGGGAAGATGGGAAGGCGGAAAGGAAATTGCTTTAGTAGCCGGGAAGGCGGTAGGGAGGGAAGAATAAGTTTATTTATTATAATCTTCCTTACTTCCCGTCTCCCCGGCAAAAAATAAATTTCCTTTAAGGCCTAACTAGCCGGGAAGAAGGGAAGGCAGGAAGGAAAACACTGGTCTTGTTCTTTTTGTTACATCTGCTTTCAATAGCCGGGAAGGCGGTATGACGGTAAGAATAGGTTTATTTATTATAATCTTCCTTTCTTCCCGCCTCCCCGGCCCCAAAAACATTATCTTCCCTTCTTCCCGTCTCACCGGCAAAAAACTAGTTTTTCAAAGCCTCACTGGGATCGGGGATCCGCTGCTCCTGGAGCCGGTCTTCCCGCTCTTTCAATTCACGGATCTTGTCTAAGGCCCTGGCAACCACATCGCACATGATGGTAACCAGGCTGCCCGACGGCGTATTGGCATAAGCATAATCCAGAGCTTCGTCCTCGTTGGGAATCGTGACAATAGGGATCGCGGGGTTGACCTTTTCAATCCCTTCACGCAAAAGCCCGATTATATCCTCTGCTGTACGACCTCGTAGGTTTTTGTCGCACCGGATAATGATCTCATCAAAATACTGGGCAGAGATTTCACCCAGTTCGCGAATATCTTCATCCCTCCGGTCGCCGGTCCCGCTGATTATGCCGATCTTATGTTTGAAGTCAAGTTTGCTGACAAAGTCACATAATAATTTTAAGCCATGTGGGTTGTGGGCGAAGTCGGCCAGGAAGGTGAAATTTTTGAAGCGAAAGAAATTAAGCCGCCCCGGGGTTTGTGCTGACGAGGGCACAAATGTCTGCAGACCCTGGCGAATGTCTTCGATCGTGATGTCGCGATACATATAGGTAGCCAGCACGGCAGGCAGCGTGTTGGCAATATTGTGAACAGCCTTACCCTCGAAAGTCAGGGGAATATCTTTCACTGCCGCCACTCTTATTTTCCAGGCGCCTTTCATGATGCTGACATAACCATTTTCATAAACAGCCGCGAGTCCGCCGCCTGCACAATGTTTTTTTATACGCGGATTTTTTTCATCCATGCTAAACAAAGCGATATTGCATTTCAGGCCATCCTTCATTTTATACACCAGGTCATCATCCGCATTGAGTACAGCATAGCCATGCGGGAAGACAGTTTCCGGCACTACTGCTTTTACCTGCGCCATCTGTTCCACATTATTGATTCCGCCAAGGCCGATATGATCAGCCGCAACATTTGTGACAATGGCCACATCACAATTTTGAAACGCTAAACCTGATTTCAGGATGCCACCCCTGGCACATTCCAGCACGGCAAAATCGACGGTTGGATCTTTTAATACAAATGCAGAACTGACGGGTCCTGTACAATCGCCTTTCATCATCATCTGGTTTTGTATGTACACGCCATCAGACGTTGTATAGCCCACTTTTTTCCCGGCGCTTTTTGCGATATGTGCCGCCAGGCGGGTGGTGGTGGTCTTTCCATTTGTTCCAGTCACGGCGATAATAGGAATACGACCAATACTGCCTTTCGGGAATAGCATATCCACCACGGGTTCTGCCGCATTTCTCGGCAGGCCTTCCGACGGATCAATATGCATACGGAATCCGGGCGCCGCATTTACTTCCAGTATGGCGCCACCGATCTCGTTGATAGGAGAGCGAAGGTCTTTTGCCATTATATCGATCCCGCAAATATCCAATCCGATGATCCGGGCAATCCGCTCAAACATGAAAATATTGGCTGGGTGTACCTCATCTGTTACATCGGTAGATGTGCCACCGGTGGAAAGATTAGCAGTTGGTTTGAGCAAAACAAGTTCACCTTTTTCGGGAACGGTATCGAGTGTATAGCCTTTATCATCCAGCATTTTTTGCGTGAACTGGTCGATGGTGATCTGCGTAAGCACTTTTTCATGTCCATAACCACGGCGGGGATCTTTGTTGGTTTCATCGATCAGGTGACGGATAGTGTTTATCCCGTCACCAGTCACCGAAGCAGGTGTTCTAAGTGCTGCGCAAATGAATTTATAATTGATCACCAGCGCCCTGAAGTCAAAACCGGTGATGAATTTTTCAACAATAACGTTTCTTCCGTATTCCTTTGCCGCTTCAAAAGCTTTTAGAGCCTGTTCCTGGTTGATGATATTTGTGGTATTGCCTTTTCCATGATTTCCGTCTATCGGTTTTATCACGAGCGGATAACCCAATTTTTCAATGGCATCATTCAGCCCCGCCTCCGTACGGATCACTACGCCTTTTGGTACCGGCACTTCTGCCGCTTCCAACAGATTTTTGGTTTCCTCTTTGTCGCAGGCAATATCCACGGCAATATTCGAAGTAGTAGAAGCAATAGTGGCGCGGATCCTTTTCTGGTGCACACCATATCCCAGTTGAACAAGACTTTGTTTGTTGAGCCGTATATAAGGTATGCCTCTTTTGGCTGCTTCATCTACAATACAACCGGTAGAAGGTCCCAATCTTGTATCTTCCCTGATCTCACGCATTTGCTGGATATCAGTATCAAGATCATATTCCTCATTGTTGATTAGTGCTTCTGCGATCCTTACCGCCGCTTTTGCCGCGTACACGCCGGCATCTTCTTCCATATAATCGAACACTACATGGTAAACACCTTCTTTTTCACCGGTACTTCGTGTCCTGCCAAACCCACAATCCATACCTGCGAGAGTTTGAATCTCCAGTGCAATATGTTCTATGACATGACCCATCCAGGTGCCTTCTTCCACGCGACTGAAAAATCCGCCGGGAACACCTTCACTGCAGCGATGTTCATACAAACTGGGCAACAGGTTTTGTAACCGTTCACGAAAACCAGGGATGGTATGCGTGGGTCTTTGTTCCATTTCCTCCAGGTCCAGTTTTAATTGTATCAGCCTGGGCCGGCGCACACTCCAGTAGTTGGGACCTCTCAGTACTTTTATCTCAATTATTTTCATAAACAGTAGCTTTTATGGAAGTTAGTTTTTTTCTTTTATGTGACCAAAGCGTCAAAAGAAGAGATAGTGACAGGTCGAAGAACGGGGTAAAATGCAAAGAGTCCGAATGGCAATATTATTTATTGTTAAACGTTCAGGATTAAGAACCGGGCAATAGTATAAGCCGGACCTGAACTGGTTTTTCTATTACTTTTGCCCTTTATCAAAGTTGAATGAATGAGCCATCCTAAAGGAAAACTAATAGCCGTCGGCGGAGCAGAAGATAAAGGTACCAACCTGGAAACCGGAGAGATTTACCGGAATAATCTAAATTTTTTCGAGCTGGGTATTCTTCGCCGTATAGTCGAAGAAGCCGGTGGACCTACAGCCCGTATTGAAGTGATCACTACTGCCTCCATGATCCCTTTTGAAGTAGGAGAAAATTACCTTAACGCTTTTGGAAAGATCGGTTGTACCAATGTAGATGTGATGCATATCCGCACCAGGCACGACGCCAATCAACAGGAATACCTGGATCGTATCAGGCGTTGTGATGCCGTCATGTTCAGCGGAGGCAATCAACTTCGGCTAAGCGCTACAGATGGAGGAACGGAATTTTTGCGCATTATGAAACAGCGTTACCAGGAAGAAGATTTTCTAATAGCCGGTACCAGCGCGGGAGCGATGGCTATGAGTCATACAATGATCTATGAAGGGAATGCCACGCGGGCTCATTTGAAAGGTGAAGTGAAGATCACGACCGGGCTAGGCTTTATATCCAGCCTTATCATCGATTCACATTTTGAAAAACGGGGGAGATTTGGCCGCCTGGCCCAGGCAGTGGCCGGTAATCCGGGCAGCATCGGTATCGGCCTGGGTGAAGACACAGGTATGCTGATCACGGAAGGCAATAAAATGGAAGCGATCGGCAGCGGACTGGTAGTGATCATCGATGGACACGATATTTTACATTCCAATATCGCAGATATTCCGGAAGGTAACCCGGTGAGCATCGAGAATCTGAAAGTTCATTTTTGCGAAAAAGGCAACGGCTATCTTATTGCGGAAAGAAAATTTTTGCCAGAGGCGAGGGAAGGAGCGTTGGTGAAGAAGCAGGTGGAGGTGGAGTAAATGAGTATAGTTGAAAGTTGTTGAATGTGGTTGAAAGTTGTTGAATGTGGTTGAAAGTTGTTGAATGTGGTTGAAAGTTGTTATTTGATTAGTTGCTGTAACAGGGATGAGATTTCTTTTGGTTTGTTGATTGACATCAGGTGGGTACCGCCGGGTACTGTGAAATCGGCTTTTACATAGCGATATAGAAGCAGTTTGTCGGCGGAACCGTGGATATGTTTTACGTTGGCGGGTACCCGTTTTTGATCCCAGTGAAGGATGGCTTCGATCGCCCATTTCAAAAATGCGGGATCTGCATCCGCGATAATTTCTTCCAGTAATTTTTTATGTTCGTTTTCACCGGGGCCAAGAATCCAGTGCAGGTAACTGCTTTTTTTGATCCAGCTATCGGGCATCCATTTATAAACAGGGATATATTTTCCAACCCTGAAATAAAAGGGAAATTCTTCAGCTGATTTATTGCTAGAAATAATGATAGCCTGTAACTGATCGTCGGCAAGCGCCATTTCTGTCGCCAGCATACCACCAAAGGAAACGCCAACAACAGTAGGATGCTCCTCAGGTATGCGGGCTCGAAGACGCGCGGCATATGATTTTAATGTCTCGTGGGGAAGAGGCGCGATCCAGTCTATGTAAACCGGTTCGCAAAACGACAGATCCAGCAAGGAGAAAGCCCGCTTGTCGGCACCTAACCCGCTTATGAAATATACTTTATGCATCAGTCAGTGCAAATCAACTGGCTTCCACCAGGTAATAATTTTTCCGCCCCTTTTGTACCAGCAGGTATTTTTGATGAAGTAGCAAACTGCTATCCACAGTTTGCTGAAGATCTGCTTTTTTGCGGTTAATGCTAACCCCGCCGCCCTGGATCATCTTTCTTGCCTCACCCTTACTGGGAAAGATATTTGTTTCTGCCAAAAAACTAACAATATCGATACCTGCATCCAGCCTGTTTTTTGCAAAGGCTGATTTGATCACGCCTTCCATGCTTTCGATATCCTCGATACTCAGGTTTTCCACGGGCGCGGCCTGGTCTTTAAATAATTTTTCCGTGGTCTCGATCGCTTTTTCAAGTTCCTCTTTACCATGTACAAAAGCGGTTACTTCCTCCGCCAGTCTTTTTTGAAGGATGCGATTGCCCGCGTCTTTTTTATGCTCGGCTTCGATTTGCTCAATTTCGTTTTTCTCCAAAAAAGTGAAGATCCGGATCCATTTGGACGCGTCATCATCACCGGCGTTCAGCCAGAACTGGTAGAACTGGTAAGGGGTAGTTAGATTGGGATCGAGCCATACATTTCCTTTCTCCGTTTTACCAAATTTGCCACCATCGGCTTTTGTGATCAGGGGACAGGTAAACGCAAACACTTCGCCACCTGCTTTGCGACGCACCAGCTCCGTACCCGTGGTGATATTACCCCACTGGTCGCTGCCACCCATCTGCATTTTGCAGTTTTTATTTTTATAGAGCCAGTAAAAATCAAAACCCTGCATCAGTTGGTAAGCGAATTCGGTGTAGCTCATACCAACTTCACCTTCAATCCTTTTTTTCACGCTATCCTTCGCCATCATATAATTGACGGTGATATGCTTACCTGTATCTCTCAGGAAATCGATAAAGCTGATATTTTTAAACCAGTCATAGTTATTGACCAACTCAGCGGCATTAGGTTTGGCCGGATCGAAGTCAAGGTGTTTTTCCAGCTGTCGCTTTACGCCCGCAATATTCCGGTTAAGCGTCTCTTCATCCAGGAGATTCCTTTCTTCGCTCTTTCCGGTGGGATCGCCGACCATGCCCGTAGCCCCGCCAACCAACGCAATGGGTTTATGACCAGCTTTTTGCAAGTGAACCAGCAATAAGATCGGTACCAGGCTGCCGATATGAAGACTTTCGGCTGTAGGGTCAAAGCCGATATAAGCTGTGGTCATTTCCTTGTTAAGTTGCTCTTCAGTACCGGGCATGATATCACGGATCATTCCCCTCCATCGTAATTCTTCGATCAGGTTCATTGTTTTTAGCCAGTTTTGGCGACAAAAGTAAGGTAACAAAGGAAAGCAGGCGGCAGATGCAATATTTTTCTAAACAATTCGTTTTCAACCGATAGGTTTTTCACTAGGTAAATCTATGATTTTCGGGGCCTAAAGATTAGTTTTACAGGTCGGCTTTACACCCTGGAAACAAGCCAATTAATTGCTTATAAGAAATTTTATCCGAATGAAGTCGCTCCGATTTTACGTGACCCTGTTTGCTACTTTTATGTGTGTGGTCGCGACTGCGCAGTTCCGCAAATATTCCAATGAATTTTTAAATATTGGTGCCGGTGCCAGGGGGCTGTCGATGGGTAGTGCCCAGGTGGCTTCGGTCAATGACGGAACAGCCGGATATTGGAACCCCGCCGGCCTTGTCGGCGTTCAAAATAATACCCAGGTCAACCTGATGCATGCCGAGTATTTTGCAGGCATAGGTAAATACGATTTTGCCAGCATCGCTTTCCCCGCAGCCAACAACAAAAGAACTTTTGCCGTAACAGGTCTGCGTTTTGCCGTGGACGATATTATGAATACCCTCTTCCTGGTAGAACCGGACGGCTCCATCAATTACAACAATATCCAGGCTTTTTCTTCTGCCGATTATGCCTTCCTTTTGTCATTTGCCCAACGAGTAAAAGATACCGAAAAGAAAAAGGTTCAGTTTGGTGTGAATGCAAAAGTGATCCATCGCAACGTGGGCAAGTTTGCCAAGGCCTGGGGTTTTGGGGTTGATGCGGGTCTGCAGATCCAGCAGGGCAAATGGAGGTTTGGTATCACGGGCCGTGATATTACAACCACGTTCAATAGCTGGTCATTCACATTTACAGAAAGAGAAAAGGAGGCCCTGTATCTTACCAACAATGAAATACCTGTAAAATCCACCGAAATGACTGCGCCCCGACTAGTGCTGGGAGCGGCACGGGAATTTCAGTTGAGTAAGAAAACAAGTCTGCTTGCCGAAGCTAACCTTGACCTGACTTTTGACGGGAAGCGTAATACGCTCGTCAGTGCAGATCCCGTTAGCGCCGACCCCAAACTGGGTTTGGAGCTCAATGTGAACAATATTTTTTACCTGCGTGGAGGCATCAATAATTTTCAAAGAGCCCTGGCAGATAGTGATACGCTGAATCAGAAAAAGGTCTGGATTTACCAGCCAAGTGCCGGTGCAGGGTTTAAGATACAGAGCGTAACTATCGACTACGCATTTACCAACCTGGCCAACCAGTCCAACCCCCTGTTCACGCATGTATTTTCTTTAAGACTGGATATGGTTGACACTAAGAATAAGAATAATAAAAAGAAGAAAAAATAAAGATCCGCGCCACCTATAAAATTTGCTGAATGAAAAGAATCTTACTCCTATTGTTGACTGTAGTCTCGCTGTCGGCTGGAGCACAGAGCTACAATAACGAATGGATTGACTATAATAAAACCTATTATAAATTCAAGATTGCCGTCACCGGTGTTTACCGGATACCACAGTCAGCGCTGGCTGCTATCGGTCTTGGAAATGTAAATGCCAGTGATTTTCAACTTTGGCGGAATGGGCAGGAGATCCCTGTATACACATCGGTGCAAAATGCACCACTTGATGGGAATGGCTATATCGAATTCTGGGGAGAAATGAACGATGGCAAACCCGATCTTCCATTATATCGCGTGGCCGACTTCCAGTTAAGCAACAAATGGAGTTTACAGACCGATTCAGCTGCATTTTTTCTCACGGTCAACCCGGGTGCCAACAACAGGCACTTTGTCAATACGCCCAACGATGTAGCAGGTAACACTCTTACACCGGAACCTTTTTTCATACATACGGTTGGCAATTATTATAAAAACAAAATAAATCCAGGACGTTCGGAAGTGGTTGGAAAATCATTTACCTACTCCTCATCTTACGACCAGGGCGAGTCTTATACATCACCGGATATTGTCGCGGGAGGGGCTACAGCTACCAATTTTACAGGCTTGCAGCCTTACCTCGGAGCCGGTGCGCCCAATGCGATCGTGAAAGTGAATGCCGCAGGTAACGCCACCAATGCGCGGAAGTTTGTGGTTAATGTGAATGGCGACTCCGTATTCGGGGCAACCATGGATTACTACGAGTATGTAAAAGGTACAGCTGAATTCCCGGTTTCAAAGCTAAGTGGTGGTACTGCCAATTTGCAGATCCGGAACACGGGGACTTCGGCAAATGACCGTATGGTTGTTGCCAGCGCTGAGATCTACTATCCGAGGCTTTTCCATTTTGGAAGCCAGCGGCAGTTTTATTTTGAATTACCTGCAAATACAAATGGAAACTTCCTCCAGATCTCGGGTTTCAACCACGGCGCCGTTGTACCAGTTCTATATGATATAACCAACAATAGGCGGTATGAGGGTGTATTTGCCACCAGCGGGGTGGGTTCAGCCGTGAGGTTCGCCTTGCAACCTTCATCCCAGCACCGCAGCCTGGTATTGGTTCATCAAACAGTTAGTTTGATTTCAACGATAACCGAGTTTGAGCAAAGAAATTTTGTAGACTATGGCCGTCCTGAATTCCAGGGCAATTACCTGATTATCACAAACCGTTTACTGACCAGCGCGGTGGGTGGTAATGATCCTGTTGAGGACTACCGGTTGTACCGCAATTCTCCAAAGGGCGGAAGCTATAACGCAAAAGTTTACCTGATAGACCAGTTAGAAGACCAGTTTGGTCTGGGTATTAAACAACATCCCCTCTCCATCAGAAACTTTATTAGATGGGCAAGGGCCAGGTATTCCTCTCCGCTGACCAACGTATTGCTGATCGGTAAAGGTTTGATCTATACCCATTTTAGGGCGAATGAAAAAAAGGCCGAAATCGACAAACTCGCACTGTTACCCACTTTTGGTTTCCCGGCATCTGATAACTTATTGTCTGCGGAAGGCGGAAGTTCAATACCACTAACACCGATCGGTAGGATATCGGTGATCAATAAGGATGAGATCACGGCGTATCTGCAAAAGGTCAAGCAGTACGAACAAGCTTATAATATTTCATCGAATACCATCGCCGATAAGGCCTGGATGAAAAACGTTGTTCACGTTACGGGGGCCAGTGATAACAATACCTCAGATATACTACTCCAGGCATTGAATGGGCATAAGAAAATTATTGAAGATTCGATGTACGGTGGAAACGTTCACACATTCACCAAAACCTCCGCCGATGCGGTGCAACAGGTTAGCAGCACCAAGCTTGAAAACCTGTTCAGGGAAGGTGTAGGGGTATTGACATATTTCGGCCACTCCTCCGCAAGTACGCTTGAGTTCAACCTCGACAATCCACAGAATTATGATAATGAAGGTAAGTACCCCGTATTTATCGTGATGGGTTGTAATGCCGGAAGCTTTTATAATTATAATGAAGGCCGCCTGTTTACGAAAGAGACTATTTCGGAAAAATTTGTGTTGGCTCCCGACAGGGGCTCAGTGGCGTTCCTTGCCAGTACACACCTGGGTATTGTTCATTACCTCGACATTTACAACACAAGATTCTATAAGGCTATGGCCACGACGCATTATGGCGCCACCATCGGCGAAATAATGGATGAGGCGATCCGCCAGGTGTTTGCCGCGACCACCCAAAATGATTTTTATGCCAGGTTCCAATGCGAACAGTTTACCCTGCATGGTGACCCGGCCGTACGCATGTATAGCTCCGACAAACCGGATTATGTGATCGAAGAACCACAGGTTAAGATTACGCCTTCATTTATCCCGGTGTCTGAGCCGCATTTCAAGGTCAATGCCAGTTTTATGAATATTGGCAAAGCTGTAAATAAAGATATCATTGTGGAGGTAAAGAGGAGATACCCCGATCAGTCTGTCGATGTCCTGAGAAAGGACACCCTGGCATTCTCGAAATTTATGGATTCCCTGGTCATTGATGTGGTACCGATAAATCCGACACGTGATAAAGGAAAGAATGAAATCATTGTAACTCTTGACCTGGGAGACAAAGTGGCGGAGATGTTTGAGAACAATAATACCATCACCAAGGAAATATACATTATTGAAGACGATGTGAAACCGGTTCATCCCTACAATTATTCGATCGTCAATGATCAGAATATAAAACTGGTAGCATCTTCTGCGAATCCATTCGCGACCAACCGCAGCTATTTGATGGAGATTGATACGACTGAAAACTTCGATTCGCCACTGAAGAAAAGCAAGACGGTCACGACCGTTGGTGGTATCATCGAATTTGACCCGGAACTTACGTTTACAGATAGTACGGTCTATTACTGGCGTGTTGCTGCTGCTGTTACAGCTGGTACCCCTGCCTGGAATGTTTACTCCTTTGTTTATCTTCCTGGAAGTGAAAAAGGATTTAATCAGTCACATTATTTCCAGCATAAGAAATCAACAAACCTGAAGCTCGAACTTACCGAAGAGGGACGCCTGTGGGAGTTTGATAAATCGCATAACAATCTATTCATGACCCACGGTTGCTGGGGAACTGCTGCCACGGAAGAATCAGCAGTTTCGCTATCTCTCAACAATGCGGCGATCAGTCACAATACCTGTCATTTCTCTTCACTGGTGTTTAATGTGTTGGATTCTGCAACCCTGACCCCCTGGGTCAACACGACCATCAACAACTCGGCCAACGGTGGCTTGGGCCTTGCGCGCTTTGGCAGCTTGCGTAATAATTGCGCTGGCGGCCGTGAAATCAATTTTGAATGGCGGTATGACACACCTGAAAGAAGGAAGTTGATGATGGACTTTATGAAAGATTCCATCCCCGACGGGATGTATGTCGTAATCCGCAATTTTACACTGGATCCTGTAAAGTATCCGGCTTTCCCACAGGCATGGGCTGATGACTGGAAAAATGATGAGACCTTGTATGGTTCGGGGAATTCTCTTTATCACTATCTGAGAAATGCCGGTTTAAGCCCAATCGATTCATTCTATAGAGCAAGACCATTTGCACTTGTTTATAAGAAGAATGATTCTTCATTCGAACCGCAATGGATTATGGGAGAAGGTATTTATGATAACCCTTCAATGTCGGTTGATGTATGGGGTATCGAGAAAAGCGGAACCCTGGCGTCACCGGTACTTGGACCTGCCAAGGGATGGAAGGAGTTTAAATGGGAAGGGCATTCAATCGAAACTCCAACGAAGGATGAAGCCTTTGCCAGCATCATTGGTATCAGGAAAAACGGTGCTGTCGATACATTGTTCAGCGGTATCCCTGCTGCTCAAAAATCATTTGATGTTTCCAGTGTTGATGCCGAACAGTATCCTTTCCTGAAACTATTCATGCACAACAATGATACCCTGGCATTCACGCCTTACCAGCTGAGGTTTTGGCAGCTGTATTATGATCCGGTGCCTGAAGGTGCGATCGCACCAAATATTTATTTTGAAACAAAAGATACTGCTTCTATCGGGGCGCCGGTCGACTTTGGAATCGCGTTTAAAAACGTGAGCAAAATCGACTTCGACAGTGTCAAAGTGAAAATGAGTATCACCGATGGTAACAATATTGAGAATATCATCCCGATACCGCGTCAAAAAGAGCTTGCAGCGGCAGACACGATCAAGCTAAAAGTTAATATCGACACGAAATCTTTATCAGGAAATAATACGGTCTTTGTCAATTTCAACCCGGATGATGACCAGCCCGAGCAGCACCTGTTCAACAACTACGCATTCCGCAACCTGTATGTGATACCCGATAGTCTCAACCCGGTGATGGACGTTACATTCGATGGTACGCATATCCTGAATAAGGATATCGTTTCTGCCAAACCGAAGATACTTATCAAGCTTAGCGATGAACTGCAATCCCTGCCGTTGAATGATACCAGTTTGTTTAATGTGAAAGTGAAATTCCCAGACGATCCGGAACCAAGGCGTTATTATTTCAGCTCGAGCGATACCCTGCAGCTTACACCACCTGATCTGGGTTCCAATACTGCGAGCGTAAACTTTACGCCCTATTTCCCCATCGATGGCGAATATGAACTGATCATTACTGGTAAGGATAAGAGCGGCAACCTGGCGGGTAACGTAGAGTACAAAGTGGCGTTCACGGTGATCAACAAGCCGATGATATCCAATATGCTCAACTATCCCAATCCGTTTACAACATCTACGGCATTCGTGTTTACGGTTACAGGTAGTGAAGTGCCTCAGAATATCCGGATACAGATCCTTACCATAACTGGTAAGATCGTGAGAGAGATTACTAAGGAGGAACTGGGCCCGCTGCATATCGGTAGAAACATTACCGAGTTCAAATGGGATGGTACAGACCAGTATGGGCAAAAGCTTGCGAACGGTATTTACCTGTATCGGGTTATAACAAACCTGAACGGTAAGTCACTGGATAAATACAAGGCTAAAGGCGATAATACTGACCAGTATTTTAATAAGGGTTATGGTAAAATGTATTTGATGCGATGACGACGCGCCCGGTATACTGACAAAATCAGTATACCGGCCAAACCCAGCAAGCTAATTATAAAAGCAACCTTCAGGTCACCAGATTGGTAATGAAGTGCAAAATGGTGATCGCCCTTCGGAATACGAAAACCCATAAAGCTTGTATTGACCACTTCGATAGGTGTGTCTTTCCCATCGACGGTTAATTGCCACCGCGGGTAATAATTTTGTAAGAGCACAAAAAATCCATCCTCTTCGCTGTGTATGGTTCCCTCGAAATGATTTGGTTTGAAACTTCTCATTTGAATTTGATAAGGCCTTTGACCGGTTTGGTCAGTGATGCCTGTTGCTGATCCGGTAACAGCCCATTTCCCCATAGTGTCTCTAAGTGCCTGGTCTTTTTTATCAAGGCCTGCAATGAAATCAGCCCTATACATGAGGGGATACCTCAAAATGGCCTGGCGGAAGGTCGTATCGAACCAGAACTGATTCTGGCGAAGCAGGTTACTGGGTGTGATCCGGTATTCCGAACGACCAGGTTTTTTATTGTACATGCTAAGACAGCCGATTTCGAGCATATACTTCTCATTGTCGCGGCTCATTTCGCTAAGTGAAATATCCAACGCGGGTAAAGGATATCCTTCAACCGCCACTTCGTTGATCAATCCCTGTATTTCAGAAGCTCTTGCTTTTTTCACCACGGTAAAAGGCTGAAAGAGCATGGCGAATAAAACCGAATTAAGAATAGCGATTAATGCAAATCGCCGGTAATTGGGCTTTTTAACCAGGTAGTGGTAAAACAGGAAAAGGAAGGCTAATTGAATGATTGTGTTTACCAGCACTATATCGGCATAACTGATCGCGGCCAGCCTGGATTTTAGAGATTCACCCCATGTTTTTCCATCTGCTGGTCCTGATAT
This sequence comes from Bacteroidota bacterium, assembly GCA_023429365.1. GTDB lineage: Bacteria > Bacteroidota > Bacteroidia > Chitinophagales > Chitinophagaceae > Terrimonas_B. The sequence continues at coordinate 6,363 of JAEYVW010000162.1, read as the reverse complement.
TAAGTCAAATGAATCTTTTGAAAATATACCTGCCGGTGTGAAAAACGAAAGTATTAGTATAAGTAAAAGTATTCCGATGGTCACCCACCATGCACGACGAAGTTTAATTACTGAAATTTCATTTTTTATCACCGCAACCAAACAAAATGCAGCCAGGATACAGGCGAAAAAAATCGTGAACATTCTTGCATTGGCAGGATGACGGAAAGTATCCATGAGCGGCAGAATGTAATAAGATAAGATGCGTAAGCCTCCAAATTCGCCTATACTAAAAAGCAGGAAAGCCAGCAGGGCCCATTTACTGAAACGTAACAGGGGGTGAGTTGAACTGGATAACAAAGCGGTCAACAATAAAATAAATCCCCCCAATCCCATATAAGAATTTCTTACCAGTGGATCGGTAATAGCTACCCCTGGCATTTTCCAGATGCCGAGGGGAGTAGTAAAGGAACTTAGCAGAGCAGGGTGAAGCGGGTTGCTCATGACATCATCAAAACTGGCGCCACTGCCTCTTTCCTGCAAAGGCAGGCTTTGCATATAGGAGAGTATGGCCGGTGCCGACAATACCAGGAAAGTCAGTAGAAGCCCCATGTGTGACCAAATAAAGCGTGCGCTGAATATTTTTTCTTTCTTGCGCCACAAACGAACTATGTGAACTACCAGCATGGCCGTCAGCAGGTAGCCGGTGATGATGAAGTCGGCAGGGTAGGCGCAGGCAAAAAGAAAAAATAGCGCCGTGCCTGCATATACTCCCTGAACAAGGGATGACTCCTTCAGGCAGCGATAATAGAAAAGAAATACAAATGGCAGGAATGATGTGCCTGCAATCCAGTTCAGGAACTGGCAGGAATCACTGTTGAACCCGCACAACATATATGCAGTTGCCCCAAGCATATTGGCCAGGGGATGGATCCCAAAATGTTTTAGCAGGAAAAACATGCCCACACCTCCCAGGAAAATATAGAGCAGGGTTTCCAGCATCAACGTGTAAAGCGAATAAGTGCCGAACAGGGAAAAAAACTGTACGATGGGATTCCATACACCCGATTGCATATCGCCATGCAGAGGATAGCCCATGTTGAGATAGGGCGTCCACATGGGCAGGATGTTATTGGTATAAGATTCACTCACGAGCCGACGAACCGGCAAAAAATAATTGAGCGCGTCATTCTTCAGGCTAAAAACGTGAAAACTGATGGGCCAGTAAGCCATCACAAGTAATATCAGCAGGATTGCCAGGTAGAATAAGGTCGGCCTGTAACCATCTTTTGATATATTTTGATTTGATATTACCATTACTACTTCACAGGATAATGCCTAAACAGTGAAAACAGATCTTTTAATACTCCTGCCGTATTTCTAATGCCGATATGTGAATGGCCCGGATCATGCCAGGCCTTTAAAGGAATTTCAGCTCCCAGGGCAGCAGGCTGCCGGCTGCGCATACGTAGTAATATTTCAACATCAAAAAACCAACGTGTCCGGAATGGTTCTTCCGAAACAAGCCGGGCCAGTTCTGTCGTGAAGCATTTAGCCCCGCATTGCGTATCATAGATGCCGAAACTGTAACGGGAATCGATCACTGTGGCTAAAAAACGACCGACGATATGTCGAAATGCTGATCTTTTAATGACAGCGTTGAGTAATTTGATTCTAGATCCAATTATATAATCATAACTGTTGTCAACGGCTATTTGACAAAGCCGGTTCCATTCACTGATGCTGGTTGACAGATCGGCATCGAGGTAGCCAATATGTGAAAATTCATTTGTCCCGGCTGCGTCAATTATACCCCGGCGTACGGCTTCAGCTTTTCCTTTATTAGTTTGCATCGACAAAATTCTGACACTGTCAGGAATGTCTTTTTGAAGTGCCTCCAGTTTTTGAAGGGTTTTGTCAGTACTGCCATCATCGACAAAATAAAATATCGTGTTCGGCTGCCTTTTCGAAAAGTGAATAAACTCCTCAGTTTGCAGACGCAACGCTTCATTATAACAGGGTATTACGACAGCGACTTTTGACATATACAGTAACAGGATAAACCGGGCAGTATGATACCTGCTTTTGACAGGCCATACCCTATATAGAAATCCAGCCACAAAATAGCTAAAATAAGTTTGGAAACTACCGTTGAACCGTTCCAGTTGTCGATTGATCTATCAGGCTTACGCAAACCAGATCGCTCCAGCATTCGTTGCATCCATCTTGCGGGCAACAACGTAAAGAAGAAATAACCTGATCGGATCACTTTTAATTTTTCCTCCTTACAAAGTTTTTCCAGCTGCCTCCTTGTATAACGCCTGTAATGCCCCAGCAATTGATCATGGGTAGACCACAAACCCTGGTAAGCCGGAACAGTGATTAAAAAAGCTGCCCGATCATCTGCAGCTGAAGTACGCACATAGGAAGACAAAACCGCTTTGTCATCTTCGCAATGTTCAAGCACGTCAAGAAAGAGGAATAGATTGATGGGTGTTCGGGAATTTTCCAGATCCTCTTTTGATCGAAGGAAACGGATTTCTTTTCCGGTGTTGTTAGTTTTCAATTGTGACACGATCTCATCATCGTATCCGGTATCTACGGCGAAACGTTTTTCAATCCCGCGCAAATTCAAATGTTGAAGTACGTAGGTGTCACCACTACCAACGTCGGCTATATTTCCTGGTGCTGAATTATATTTTTTCAAAAGAAAATTGATGATCCCTGCCCTTACGATTTCCCAGGGATGTCGTTGGAGGTCGCTACTGCGTTGTCTCTTTAATTCTGAAAGGTCCATATCATCCGGGATTTGAAAACTAGTCTTAGTGTTGAAATAAATGTTTCTTTTTTAAAAACCAACTTTCGAAATACCGGAAGCTAAGCAAACTTATCAAGAGTCCCGCCAGCGAACAAAGCAGCGCACTGATCAGGTCGGGATAGGGAATCATATTTGATTTTAGCCATTTCAATACAACCGGGTTCATCAGGATAAAAACGGGCCAGTGAAAAACATAAAAACCATAGGAGATCTTTCCGAAAAAGCGCAATAGTCTGTTGTCGAATAACAGATTGATCAACTTTGACTCCCGGGTAACAGCTTCATAGATCAGGATGGCGAACATCAGCGCAAATGTGGTATAGCCAACAATGGCCAGGTAGGGGAAGCCAAAATTGTTGCGGCTGTTAAAGAAATAAAATATAAAATTGGCGGCTGCAAGTAGCAGGACAACTATCGTTGAATTTTTTTTCAAAAAATTCTGGTCAATCCGGTGTACGAGTGCTGTCATGCTGCCAATCGCGATCCCGTCGATCCTGGAAAAAGTATATAAGTTGAAATACGCCAAATTCTCAATTTGTTTCTCCCATATGATGTAACGTATCAATATAAATGACAGCAGTACCACGACCATGAAAAGCAGCAATAGCCGGGGTTTTCTCACAATCAGGATAATGAGCGGCCAAACCAGGTAGAACTGTTCCTCCACGGCAAGCGACCAGAGATGATGTAATATATCAGTTGATGAAGTCTTTTTTAGAATAAACAACCAGTTTTGAAGATAGGTCCAAAACCACCATTGATTATCGACATAGTAATCGAGGTTAACGGGGAAAGATTTGAAAGCAGGCAGAATAACCAGGAAGATCACCAGGCTTAGGTAATACAATGGAAATATCCGAAGCACCCGGCGCATATAAAAATTGCGCAGAAAGTTTTCCTGGCCCAGGCTTCTCATTAAAATATCGGTGATAAGAAACCCTGAAAGAACAAAAAACAAATCCACTCCCAGCCAACCGAATGAGAAATAACTCATGAACCCGAAATTGTGGAATAGAACCACCAGCAATATCGCAAGGCCCCTGATGCCATCTAATGCAGGATAGTATACGCTTTTTGGCGCAGCAGTTGTCATGAAGGAGAATAAAATGGATTAGTTATTGCTTTCCCAAATATAAACTTCTCTGGATATACTTTCCCAACACGTCAAACTCGATGTTCAACACATCGCCTGTTTTGATATACTGGAAATTAGTATGCTGGTATGTATAAGGTATGATCGCCACAGTAAGACTGTTGTCGGTAATATGAAATGCAGTTAGACTTACTCCCTCAAGGCAAACCGATCCTTTTTCAATGACAAGTGCTGCGAAGTCCTGGGGAAATTCAATTTCATATTCAAAGCTTCCGTCTTTTTCGACCTTTGCAATGCATGTACCGGTACCATCCACATGGCCCTGGACAAAATGACCATCGAGGCGGTCATTCAGCCGCAGACAGCGTTCCAGGTTTACCTTAGTGCCGGGGGCCCATGAACCAAGATTTGTTTTGGAAAGCGTTTCACCGATGGCCGTTACCCGGTGCCTGGTGCCGGAAACCTCTTCCACCGTAAGGCAAACCCCACTATGGCTGATGCTCTGGTCCACCTTCAATTCTGCCGACAGGGGAGATTCCACCCAAAAAGTTCGGTTTGCCCCCTTTATCTGAACGTCGGTGACCGTTCCCATCGATTCTATGATCCCGGTAAACATCCTGCAAAACTAAGCTTCAGGATATAAACAACAAGAAATAAACAACTTGCGATGCGAATGAGTTGAGGATTTAGTTTATATAAAAATAACTGTGGACCGGGTTACATTTCTAATATTTGATAATATTCCTTATCTTTGCCGTCCTAAAAAACATACCAGGGAGGTATACACATTATGTTAATCATTGATTCAAAGGACTGCGAAAACATTGACAAGGCACTTAAAAAGTACAAAAAGAAGTTCGAGAAATCGAAAACCTTGTTGAAATTGCGTGAGCTTCAAAGCTTTACCAAACCGTCTGTAAAGCGTCGTGGTGAGGTGCTGAAAGCGATCTATCGTCAGAATATTGTTAGTGGGAAAATAGAAAAATAACTCACCGTTATTTTTAATGCAATATAATTAGCTGTCCCGGACCACGGGGTGGCTATTTTTTTGTGTAGCTTGTAGTTCTTATCACCCGTATGGCAGAAAATTATGCAGATAGGATCCGTGAATTTCTCGACTACCTCAAATTTGAAAAGCGGTATTCGGAGCACACGATCATATCTTATGACAATGATATCAGCTCCTTTTTTACCTATATGGAGCAAAGTTTTGACGCTCCATCCATCGGGGAAATCAGCCATACCCTGATCCGGAGCTGGCTGGCGGGGCTGAAAGAAGAGAAACTGGCCTCCCGATCAATCAATCGGAAGATTTCGACGCTCCGGTCTTTTTTCAAATACCACCTAAAACGGGGAAATATTGATACTGTTCCCACCGCTAGCCTGGTTACGGCAAAGGTCAGCAGGCGTTTGCCGGTTTTTGTAAAGGAGCAGGATACCCAACAGTTGCTCAAAACCCTGGATACTTCCACCGAGGACTGGAAATCCCTGAATGCACGTATGCTGATCTCGATTTTTTACGCCACTGGTGTGCGCCTAAGCGAGTTGATCAACCTCAAAGAGAAGCAACTGGATCAGTCAAGGCTCCAATTGCGTGTTTTGGGTAAAGGCAATAAGGAGAGGATCATCCCGGTGAGTAGGGAACTATTTGATGATATAAATGAATACCGGCGATTGAAGAAAAAGACCTTTGAAAATGCAGATGACTGCTTATTAGTGACAGAAAAAGGAAAAAAACTGTATCCCAAATACGCCTGGCTGCTGGTCAATGACTACCTCGGTCGCGCCAGTACTTTAAATAAAAAAAGTCCGCACGTTCTGCGGCATACTTTCGCCACGCACCTGATGAATAACGGGGCAGATCTCAACGCGGTAAAAGAGTTACTGGGTCACGCCAGCCTTGCTGCCACGCAGGTCTATACACACAACACCATAGAGAAGTTGAAAGATGTGCATAAAAAAGCTCATCCAAAGTCATAATTGTTATTGGTGACAATAGGGGAGAAGAGAATAATAATTCAGGGGCTTTTTACAATAAAATTAATAGCGAGAAATGTTTGATTTTCCTGCTTTTTGATGTAACTTCAACGCAGTACCAATCAACTCCATCCTATTGTAATAATTCTACTCTTCTTTAGCTCTTTATTTATTATTTCACCGTTAAAAATGTGACGACTATGAATGTAAACATTCAAACTGTTCGGTTTGATGCGGATTCCAGGCTGGTAGCGTATATCAACCGGAAACTTGAAAAGCTAAACACTTTTCATGACCGTATCATAAAAGTAAGTGTGTTTCTGAAGCTCGACAATGTAGTTCACAACATTAAAGACAAGATCGCTGAGATCAGGATCCATGTACCACGGCACGAATTTTTTGTGAAATCAACCAGTAAATCATTTGAAGAATCATTCGACGATGCATTTGACTCCATCGTCAACCAAATAAAACGAAAAAAACAAAAGCAGGCAGC
>JAEYVW010000321.1 GCA_023429365.1 Bacteroidota bacterium | reverse complement strand
GGCTGGCGGTAACCGCAGGTCATTTAATCCCATATTTTACAAATGAGTGTTAGCTTTTTTTTGTTTCTTTGACGGTTCAAAAATAAACTTTATGACGGAGGCTTTTACAATTTCAATTACGAAGACTGAGAGAAGCAAATTACAGGATATCAACCTGGAGAATATTCCTTTTGGCAGATACTTTTCCGATCATATGCTGGAGGCGGATTATGAAAATGGCGAATGGACCAGTGTCGAGATCAAACCGTATCAGCCATTATTGCTGGAGCCATCACTGGCTGCGCTCCATTATGGACAGGCTATTTTTGAAGGTATAAAAGCTTATAGGGATAAAGAAGGAAACGCCTACATCTTTCGCCCTTTTGATAATTTTAAAAGATTCAACAGGTCGGCAGAAAGGATGAATATGCCGACTGTGCCTGAAGAAATTTTCATGGAAGGCATGCGTCAGCTGATCGCTATCGATAAAAACTGGATACCTGCAAAAAAAGATCATTCATTATATATACGCCCGGTGATGTTTTCCGCTGATCCAATGCTGGGTGTAAGGCCTTCAGAGACTTATAAATTTCTTATCCTGCTGAGCCCGACAGGTCCGTATTATGCCGCACCGATGAAGATCCTGGTGGAAGAACATTATACAAGAGCTGCACCGGGTGGGGTTGGTTTTTCAAAAAACGCGGGCAATTATGGTGGCAGTATGCTGGCTTCAAGCCTTGCTAAGGAAAAAGGCTATGACCAGGTATTGTGGACCGATGCTTTCGAGCACAAATGGCTGCAGGAAGTTGGTATGATGAATGTGTTCTTTGTGATCGACAACGTGGCAATTACTCCTTCGCTTGAAGAAGGTACCATACTTGAAGGTGTGACCAGGGCAAGCGTGATACAGGGCTTGAAAGATATGGGTGTGAAAGTAGAAGAGCGCAGGATCAGTATCGATGAACTGTTGGAAGCCTACAAGGCGGGCAGGGTATCTGAAGTGTTTGGTACCGGCACTGCCGCCGTTATCGCACCGGTGAAGGAGCTAAATTATAAAGGTTATTCCATGGAATTTGATACTGATCAGTATAAAATTTCGGGAGCGGTCAAGGAATGGCTGAATGGAATTAGGGAAGGCCGTGTAGAAGATAAATACGGCTGGATGTGGAAAGTATAAACAGCTTGGAAAACAAAAGGTTAAAAGGGTTGGTTTGCCAAAATCACCCCGGACGGGTTGGGATACTTTGAACGGCCGGGGAAAGCTCAATAAATATAACTGTGATTTTTTGGTATTTAAACAGGAGCCCTTTACCTTTGCCGTCCCAAAAATAAAGGTCAATAATGCCTACTATTCAACAATTAGTAAGAAAAGGAAGAGAAATTATCAGGGCGAAGAGCAAATCAAGGGCCCTCGATCAGTGCCCGCAGCGCCGTGGGGTATGTACACGTGTGTACACTACCACACCCAAAAAACCGAATTCGGCACTTCGCAAGGTTGCTAAAGTTCGTTTGACTAATAAAGTAGAGGTGATTGCCTATATTCCGGGTGAAGGTCACAACCTGCAGGAGCACTCCATCGTGCTTATCCGCGGTGGTCGTGTGAAAGATCTGCCAGGTGTACGTTATCACATCGTTCGCGGTTCACTCGATACTGCAGGTGTAAAAGATCGTAAGCAAAGCCGTTCTAAATACGGTACCAAGAAAGAAAAAGCAAAGAAATAATATCAGGCGTAAGCTGATTACACAAAAGAAAGAATAACAAATTTCAGATATGCGGAAAGCACAAGCAAAAAAACTCCCCCTGGCACCCGACCCAAAATTCAATGACAAGCTGGTTACCCGTTTTGTCAACAACCTGATGTGGGAAGGAAAAAAGAGCGGAGCTTTTACCATCTTTTATGATGCGCTGGATAAAGTTGCCAAACAAACCAACGAAGATGGATATGAAATATGGAAAAGAGCACTGGCTAATGTAACTCCAGGTGTTGAAGTTCGCAGCCGTCGTATTGGTGGCGCCACCTTCCAGATCCCTTCCGAGGTTCGTGCCGACAGGAAGATTTCCCTAAGCATCAAATGGCTGATCCGCTATAGCCGTGAAAGAAACGGTCGCAGCATGGCTGATAAACTGGCTGCCGAGATCGTTGCTGCAAGCAAAGGTGAAGGCGCTGCTTTCAAGAAAAAAGAAGATACACACCGTATGGCTGAAGCCAACAAGGCTTTTGCTCACTTCAGGGTGTAAAAGATACAAGCACATAATCCCAGGAGCCGCCCTGATTTCAGGGTGGCTTTTTTGTTGGATAGATGGCAAGAAAAAACCGCTTCGGGTTGCGAAGCGGTTTTTTATATGAAGAGTTCTATATTTAGAATGAACTGGCGCCTGGTTCGCTGTCATCAGTACCGGTGATGCTGTTATTTTCATCCATGGGTTCATCCATGATCTCAGCCTGTACCGGGGTAGGCTCTTCCACCGGTGCTTCCTGTTCGACAACTGGAGCGGGTTTGGGCCGTGGAGCGCTTTTGGGTGCCGCCTTCTTTTTAGCGGGTTTACTTGCTTTTTTAGGGGCTGATTTTTTCTTAGGTGCCGACTTTTTCTTTGGCGCAGCTTTTTTCTTTGGCGCAGCTTTCTTCTTTGATGCAGCTTTCTTTTTAGGTGCAGCTTTACGTGCGGTTTTTTTCTTAGCTGTTTTTTTCGGTGCGGAACGCCTGGCTGATTTTTTTGCCGCTTTTTTAGCAGCCTTCTTTTTCGGAGCAGCCTTGCGCGCGGTTTTTGATTTTGCGGCTTTTTTAGGAGCGGCTTTTCTTTTTACTGCTGATTTTTTAGCCGCTTTTTTGCGTGAAGCTGGTTTTGCTTTCGCTTTCTTTTTAGAGGGCATACTACAAGATTTTGGAGTTAATGATGAAAAAGAGATAATTAATCTGTACTGAAGTTACAATTCATTCAGAATTGTCGTAATAATTATCGATATTTTTTTTACGCTGTAGTTGCCGCTATTCTAATTAAAGACAATCACCACCCGGTTCGCAGGTTTTACCTTCCGATGTGGCATTGATAGTTTCATTATCGCTATCCCATTCCGACCATGATTTATTTAAGGCGCCGAGAAAAGTTTCACTGGCTTGTGCGCCATACACTGCGTATTTGTCATTGAATACAAAATAGGGTACACCTCTTACGCCTATTTGTTGCGATTCGTAGATGTCATGTTCTACCGCATCCGCGTATCCATTACCATCAAGCATGTTGTTAATCGAGTCCTTGTCGAGACCTGCCGCCATACCCAGCTCCAGAAGCGTAGCGGGATCTGCAATATCTCTTCCTTCAGTGAAATAGGCTTTAAAAAAGATCTCTTCCATCATATCGCCCTTACCCTGGCTTTTGGCCAATTGGATGAGCCGGTGCGCGTCAAACGAGTTGGCCACAATAGCCTTGTCGAAATCATAAGTCAGGCCTTCTTCCCGGGCCATCCGGGCGACCTGGTTATTGACCTGGCGTGCATAGTCCAGCGTCCAGCCCTTTGTTTCACTCAGGTATTCATGAATATTCTGTCCCGCGGGAGCATTCAGGCCGGGGTTGAGCTGAAAACTTTTCCATTCCACTTCAATTTTATCGCGGTGGGGAAATTCCGAGAGTGCTTTTTCAAAGCGTCTTTTGCCGATATAGCAAAAAGGACACATGATATCTGACCAGATCTCAACTTTCATAGCATTACTAACAGGAAAGGGATGGAAAAGTTGCCTGTCCCGGTCGTACTGAGCCGATCAGGCGGGGGCTGTTAAACGGGAAAAATTTTAATATAAAAATCCTGTTGACACCCTGGCCCGCAGGCAGCCAGGCAGGAAACCCCTAAGGCCTGAAAAAGGGTTGGGATAAAAGGGTTAGGGTGCTTCTCAAATTTTCGCTAGTTCAATTTATCCTGGCAACCATTAAGAACCTCGGGTTAACCTTATTACCTTAGTAAAAAGCCATTATTAACAATACCCGACCTTATTCCCTTATCCCACTGAGGTTACTAAGGTAATAAGGTTTTCATCCCAGCCGATTTAAAATCTTTTCACCAGTTAAAGCGAAAATTTGAATTGCACCCAAGGGCTATTTTCTCTATCATTTTTTGATATTTTCCCCTACCTTTGCGCCCTAAAATTTGGCTAGTTGTGCCCGACCCGGAATCTGGGAGCCCAACAAAATACATCATAATCAAAAACAATGGCAGACTTAAAATTTCAAAGAAACTTTGGTATTGCGGCGCATATTGATGCCGGAAAGACGACCACGACGGAGCGTATCCTCCGCTACACCGGTATGATCCACCGCATTGGTGAAGTGCACGACGGTGCAGCTACCACCGACTGGATGGAGCAGGAAAAGGAGAGAGGTATTACGATCACTTCGGCCGCCGTAAGCTGCCAGTGGAATTTCCCAACCGTTTTGGGTAAAGCAACTCCAGATACAAAGAAGTATTCCTTCAACATTATCGACACTCCGGGTCACGTGGATTTTACCGTGGAGGTAGAACGTTCCATGCGTGTACTGGATGGTCTGATCGCCCTGTTTTCTGCGGTGGATGGTGTGGAACCTCAATCGGAAACTGTATGGCGCCAGGCCAACCGCTATGGTGTACCACGTATCGGCTTTGTGAATAAGATGGACCGTTCCGGTGCCGACTTCCTCAACGTTGTGAAGCAGGTAAAGGAAATGCTTGGTTCAAAAGCAGTTCCCCTTCAGCTGCCAATCGGTGCTGAAGACAATTTCAAAGGTGTGGTTGACCTGATCAAAATGAAAGGGATCATCTGGCACGCTGAAACAGAAGGTATGACCTTTGATGAAGTAGATGTACCTGCCGATATGCTCGAAGAAGCACAGGAGTGGAGAGCGAAGCTTGTGGAAGCTGTGGCCGAATATGATGATGATCTGATGGAGAAATTCTTTGAAGATCCCAATAGCATTACAGAAGATGAAATGCATGAGGCGATCCGTAAGGCGACAATCGACCTGAGCATCGTGCCTATGATGTGTGGTTCATCCTTTAAAAATAAAGGTGTACAGGCAGCTCTCGACGGTGTTTGCCGTTACCTGCCTTCACCCGTGGATATCCCCGATACGGTTGGTACCGATCCTGAATCCGGCGATCCCATCACCCGCAAAGCGGATCCAAAAGAACCATTCGCGGCGCTGGCGTTTAAGATCATGACCGATCCTTTCGTGGGTCGCCTGGCGTTCTTCCGCGTGTATTCTGGTCACCTAGATGCGGGATCTTATGTTTTAAACGTAAGAAGCGGTAAGAAAGAGCGTATCAGCCGGATCATGAAAATGTTTGCCAACAAACTAAACCCGATCGACTTTATCGAAGCCGGTGATATCGGTGCGGCCGTTGGTTTCAAAGAAATCAAAACAGGTGATACCCTCTGTGATGAGAATCACCCCATCACTTTGGAAAACATGTTCATCCCCGAGCCGGTTATCGCTATCGCGGTAGAGCCAAAAACTCAGGCCGACGTTGACAAGATGGGTATGGCCATCGCGAAACTGGTAGAAGAAGATCCTACCCTTCGCGTTAACACCGACGAAGAAACTGGCCAGACCATCCTTCGTGGAATGGGAGAGCTTCACCTCGAAAT
>JAEYVW010000432.1 GCA_023429365.1 Bacteroidota bacterium | reverse complement strand
GACACTGTTACGAAGTCAATAAAAATACTTGATAAGCCCCCTATCACACTTGCTTTTCGCGATACACTGATATGTGTTCCCGACAACCTTCAATTACAGGCATCAGGAACGGGTACGTTCAGCTGGTCGCCCAATGTCAGTATAATCAATGCCAATACAGCCACCCCAACGGTGAACCCTGTCAACACCACTAAGTATACGGTGGAACTAAATGACCAGGGATGTGTGAATACCGATTCGGTCAATGTCAGGGTGGTGCGATTTGTGACCGTTGCACCTTTTCCCGATACTACAATTTGCCTCACCGATTCTGTGCGGCTGGATTTAATAAGTGATGGTTTGCGATATCAATGGACATCCGTTCCCGCATCGGGATTCGACGATCCCACCCTGCAAACGCCAACTGTATTACCTGACGCAACCAGCACTACTTATACCGTGGTGGCATCCATCGGAAGTTGTACCGAGGTTGAAACGATCGTCGTGAATACCGATCCTTATCCGTTAGCAAATGCAGGACCGGATACAACGATTTGTTATAATACGCCTGCCCTATTGCATGCGACTCATGATGGCAGTTCATTTAGCTGGACACCGGTGGGCACTCTTGCCAATTCAAACACGCTGAATCCAACCGCTTACCCTTTTGATACGACTGTCTATGTATTGACAACTTACGACACACTTAATTTGCCCGGTTGCCCTAAACCCGGTTATGATACGGTTATTGTAAACGTAATGCCCAGGATTCAGCCATTTGCCGGTCGGGATACCCTGGTTGTTGTAGGACAGCCATTGCAATTCACAGCAAGTGGTGGCGTGGCCTATAACTGGACGCCAGGCACCTATTTAGATAATCCCGGTATAGCAAACCCGATAGCGGTGTATGGTCCGGAAATCGATTCAATCCGTTACAGGGTCGAAGTATTCGATGAGATCGGTTGTTCGGATACAGCGTATATCAACGTGAAAGTGTTTAAGACAAACCCTTATGTATTTGTTCCCTCAGCTTTCACGCCCAACAGTGATGGACTTAATGATGTGATCCGTCCCATCGCGGTGGGTGTACAGGAAATTAAATATTTCAGGATCTATAATCGCTGGGGACAAATGATCTTTCATACCACCACCAACGAACATGGCTGGGATGGCCGGATCAAGGGAACACTGCAGGGCAGTAATGTTTTTGTATGGGTTGTTTCTGCTATCGATTACCTTGGCAAGCCGATCTTTCTTAAAGGAACTTTCACCCTGGTGCGTTAAAACATATCATCTGATTTTTTTAATGAAAGCTGTAAAGACCAATTGAATTAATTTCGGGATGGATATCAAATTGGACTTTATATGCAAAAAATAGCTTTTATCACCGGCGCGACTTCAGGTTTCGGTGAAGCCTGTGCTGAAAAATTTGCTGCAGGTGGTTATGACCTCATACTGAATGGACGGCGTGCGGACCGGTTGAATGAATTATGCAACAGGCTTGAAAACAGATACAATATCGCGGCTTATACCCTGCCCTTTGATGTAAGAAATGAAACAGCTGTATTTGATGCTATCAGTTCCCTGCCACCACAATGGAAAAATATCGATGTGCTAATTAACAACGCCGGGCTTGCCCTTGGCCGTGATTACTTCGATGAAGCCGATACCAATGACTGGAATATTATGGTAGATACGAATATCAAGGGCTTTATGTATGTTGCTAAAGCTATTTCGCAATTAATGGCAGTGCGTAAACAGGGACATATCATCAACATGGGTTCGGTGGCAGGCAAACAGGTGTATGAGAAAGGTAATTTGTATTGTGCCACAAAATATGCGGTTGACGCTATGAACCAGGGTATGCGGATCGATCTGCTTCGACATAATATCAAAGTAACGGCCATTCATCCTGGCGCTGCCGAAACGGAATTTTCACTGGTAAGGTTCAAAGGTGATTCCAGCACAGCAGACGCTGTTTACAATGGCATCAAACCGCTCACTGCAACTGATGTGGCCGACGTGATCTATTATTGTACCAGCCTGCCCCCGCATGTTTGCATCAACGACCTGGTGATTACGTGTACGCAACAGGCAGATGCCATTTACTTTTTTCGTGAGGCATAGTCAATTGTTCGGGGGAATGAAGACGATATTAAAACTACTTATTAGGAATAATTTATTATTCCCTGGCATCCTGTGGTCTCAAATTTGCCGTTATTTTACTACGGAAATACCCTGTTACAGCTTAATTTCCGAAGGCAAAACTGAAAACTTTCATAATTTGTAATGTACTTTGTAGGAGGTCCGTCTTCTATTTAAAACTCAGTATGAAAAAGATATCCTTGGTTTTATCCCTCCTTGTGTGTAGCTGTTGTTTTGCATTTTCCCAGGAAGTTATACGTTTAAGGACATGCCAGGACGACCTGATCACCAAACAGGTGGATAGCCTGAAGAGTTTGTATGGCCGCGACGGGTTTGTTTTACTGAAAGAAGCTTCTATCTCCATGGAAAGCGAGTTCGAAATGCCGGTGATCATACCACTGACACAAGGCAGCTGGTATCAGTTCGTTTTTATCGGCGATTACACTTCACGGCTTTACGAAGTAAGAATGTTTGACTGGAATGAAAGACAGGTTGTGTTTCAGCAAAAAAGATGGGGTGATGTAGATGGTAATATAATTTCCTATTCCTATATACCCAAGATCTCAGAATTTCATATGATGAAGCCGGTGCAGGTCAACAAGAAAAAGAAGAAGAACCTTTGCGGATATGTAATGCTGTTTAAGAAAACTCCTACCAACGATAGTGCAAGCATAAACAACACAAACAAGTAGTCGCTTCGGTTAATGACCGATGCCGAAATATTCCATCCCCGCTTGTCGGACCTTTGACTTATCAATACTGTTCCTGCCATCTACCAAATACCTGACCCCGCTTTCCGACAGCCGGCTAAGATCAAGTTCATGGTATTCTCTGTGCATGGTAACAAGGAAAATAACCTCGGCACCACTACTATAAATATCAGCAGCAGGATTAAATCCTTTTTGCCTGATCTCATCCAACGAATACTCTGTATCATGCACAAGGACCTGGTAGCCCAAACTGGTTAGAACTTCATGAAGCAGGTAGGTCGTACTCAGCGAATCCTCTTTTACATTGGGACGAAAACCGAGTCCCAGGATCAATGCACGTTTGATTTGTACTTTATTGTTTACCAGTGATACCGCGTAGTCGGCCATCTGGTTGTTGATCAATCGACCCTGCAATGCGAGGGAAAAATCGAGCCCTTCCTGCCTGAAATTTTCTATTAAAAAATAAGGATACACAGGAGTACAATGTCCTCCCACCCCGATCCCGGGTTGTAATAACCCGGCTTCTCCATCGGTATTGATCAGGGGGATCAGCGCCGTGAAATCGATCCCTTTGCTATTCGCGAACCTGGCAAGCTGGTTTGACAGGGCAATGTTTATATCGCGGTAGATCATTCCCGCCAGCTTCAGCATTTCAGCCGCTTCAACACTTTCCACGGGGTGCAACAGCTTATCATCAAAAAACAACCGATATACCTCGTACGCTTTTTCGGTGTCGTTGGATGACAGCCCGCCAATTACTTTTGGAACCTTTGACAGTTGATGCAGCATAGTGCCGCTTTTAATACGCTCGGGGCTATGTGCCAGCCAAAAGTCAATGCCGTGTTTTTTACCGGTTGATACCATGGCGGGCAAAATCGAATGGCGGCTAAATCCCACAGGAAGTGAGGTTTCAACAATGACGACCGTCTCATCTGCTAATCCAGGCTCCAGCTTCTTCATGGTATCCAGGAATGGCGCTGACAACACTTGCTTTTCCTCATCGATTAAAAGAGGTATTGCAACAATGATCGCGATACTGCCTTTTATTGTTGTAAAATCGTTGGAAACGGAAAGCACCTTGTTGGCAAAGGCATTGTTGAGTATATCTTCCAGTCCTGGTTCATTTGACCGGAAGTTTGCGGTTGTAAAAAGTTCAGATAATGAGTCATCTATATCAACAGCGTTGACTTTGATCCCATGTTTAAGGATATTGGCCGCCACAGCCTGTCCAATCTTGCCAAACCCGATTACGCTGATTTTTTTCATCGTTAATGCCATTTTTCAAAGGATCGATTT
>JAEYVW010000370.1 GCA_023429365.1 Bacteroidota bacterium | reverse complement strand
TAGTTTTGTGTTAGTTACGACGCAGTAATCGAATAAGCCGCATAAATTCCGACACTGATCGGATCAAAATATCAACAATGGACGGTTGGAAAAGAAAGGCCCCGGATAATTCCGGGGCTGCTTTTTTATATGACCCACACTAAAGTGATTGAGATATCTTACTCTTAAACAGAATGTTAACCTGCCCTAGAACGGCTTCTTGATATTATACTTCTGGTTATACCGCTCGTTTAGCAGTTTATGTTTGTCAGTCAGGTCGATCTTGCGCCCCTGGATAAATGCATCAGTCACTACGCTGGTCCGCATATCCAGGATATCGCCTTCGCTGATCACGATATTGGCATCCTTCCCCTCTTCCAGGCTTCCTGTCTTGTCGGCAACACCGAGGATCTTAGCCGCATTCAGGGTGATCGCCTGAAGTGCTTCCTCCTGGGTAAGACCATAGGCCGCAGCAGTTCCCGCATTGAATGCGAGGTTGCGCCCACGGGTCTGGCCGTCATCATCGGAAATGGAAAAGAGCACACCTGCTTTTTGTAGCGCTGCTGCAGTCTTGTAGGGCTGATCAACATCGTCGTCATCGAGCGTAGGCAGACTATGTGACGACTGAAGGACGACCGCAACATTGTTTTCCTTCAAAAGGTCAGCAACCTGCCAGCTATCACTTCCTCCTACTATCACGAGATCAAAACCAAATTCTTTTGCCAGGTCCATGGCCACCAGGATCTGGCGGGCAGTATTAGCATGGACATACAATTTCTGGGTTTTGTCGAACAGTTTTTTTGTCGCTTCAAATTTAAGGTTGGTCACATCTTTTGAAGGCGCCGCATGATACGCTCTTGCCTCCCGGAAAAAAGTTTTCACCTCTTCCATTTTGTCCAGGCCTTCTTTCACCGGATCAGTGCTGGCCTGTGGCCCCCTGCCAAATCCACCGCCGCGGCCAAACCTGGGGCGTGCCATCAGTGCAGGCATATACAAATGCATACCCGCGTCGGTTTGATAAGCTGCGTCCTGCCAGTTCCAGGCATCCAGTTGCACCACGGATGATGAACCTGCAAGCAGGCTGCCCTGGGGCACCACGTTTGCCAGCAGGATACCATTTGAGCGAAGTGTGTTGATGACGCGGGAGTCCGCTTTGTAAGCCACGATGGAACGAATGCTGGGGTTCATATCTCCCATCTCCCGCACATCGCTGGTAGCCCTAACAGATGATATTTCGAGCAACCCGAGATTGCTTACCGGTAAAATAAGTCCGGGGTAAACATGTTTGCCCTTGGCATCAATAACTACCGCATCGCCGACCGGAACATCAACTGCGGTTCCCACTTTTTCAATTTTACCGTTGTTGATCTTTATCGTTCCGTTTTCAATCACCTTACCGTTACCGACATGAATGGTGGCGTTTTTAATATAGGTAATGCCCTTGGCTTCTTTTGCGGGATATACTGTTTCCTGTGCTTGCGCACCCAGCATAAAGAAACTTGCAATTGCTAATAATAACTTTCGCATTTGAGTTGGTTTTAGTCGTTTGTTAATTCATCTGCATCGATAGTCAGCAAACCGTGGTTGTGCTGGTGGTCGCTGCAGGTATGCATGATCCGGTAACTTGGCTGTGCGCGCTGCATTGGGGCGCCACTCCTTTTTTCACTGTTCATCTTGCGGATGATCCGGTTTCTTTCCCTGTCAACAGATGCCTGCAATTGTTCATCTTTCTGGCGATCGAAATAAATCGTGCCATCGACGATGGTATACAGTGATTTTGCATAAATGCTCAGCGGGTTGTCGCTCCAAACCACTACATCAGCATCCTTTCCATTTTTCAGGCTACCTACCCTGTCATCTACGTGTAGCATCTTCGCGGGATTGAGTGTAACCATTTTCAGGGCTTCCTCTTCCGTAACGCCACCATATTTTACAATCTTGGCGGCTTCCTGGTTTAGCCGGCGCGCCATTTCAGCATCATCAGAATTTATCGCAACATTCAATCCAACCCGGTGCATGATAGCCGCATTATAAGGTATCGCATCTTCCACTTCCATTTTATAAGCCCACCAGTCAGAGAAAGTCGACGCATTGGAACCATGTTCCTTCATCTTGTCGGCTACTTTATACCCCTCGAGGATATGGGTAAATGTATTGTATTTATAACCCATCCTGTTGGCAATCTCGATTGAACTGGTGATCTCGCTCTGCACGTAAGAATGACAGGTGATATAGCGTCTTTCTTCCAGAATTTCAACCAGCGCATCCAGTTCCAGGTCTCTGCGTGGCGATACCGCGGTCGAGCCTTTCTTATTTTTGTTGGCATCATATTCCTTCCAGGCTTTTTGATAATCCTTTGCACGGGTAAAAGCATCCACCAGCACCTGTTCTACACCCATCCTGGTATCGGGGTAACGGTTATTACCAAGCGGAAACGCGGAGCGTTTTACGTTCTCACCAAGCGCGAACTTGATCTGCCCGGTCCAGTTTTGAAACTTCAGATCCTCTGCATTGCTGCCCCAGCGCAACTTTATAAGCTGTGTCTGTCCACCGATCACATTGGCTGAACCATGAAGGATATGTGAAGTAGTGACTCCACCGCTCAACTGGCGGTAAATATTGATATCGTCGGGATTCAGGTTATCTCCAATCCTTACTTCCGAAGTCACACTCTGCCCACCTTCATTGATGGAGGCCGCCGCAATATGGGAGTGTTCATCAATGATACCAGGCGTTACATGTTTACCTGTGCCATCGATCACACGAGCGCCCGCATCAGGAAGATTTTTGCCAACACCTGCGATTTTTCCATTCCTGATCAAAACATCGGTGTTTTGCAATACACCGTCTTTTTCATTGGTCCAAACGGTTGCGTTTCGAATCAGGATCGTTTCCTGTTTGGGAGCCTGTCCTTCTTCCCAACCAAAAGGTTCAAACGGATAAATCACCTTGCCGATCTGAGACTGACGTCTTGGTCTTACACTATCCTCTTTGGCGGTTGTTTCTCTTTGAAAACGTGCAGTCCAGGTAAGATTGTTGCCTGCTGTATCCACTCCATATCCACTCCAGCCATCAGTGCTCACGAAACCACTCAGCCTATAATCACTTCCACCCTTTTTTGTTGGTGAAAAAGTAATCTTCACCTGTGTTCCATCAAAGGTGAATTTGGTATTGAGTGTATCATCGGCCAAAATACTTGCGCTATTAGCCGATTTAAAATCGAGTGTATAATTTACAGGACCATTAGCGGTATTCAGGGCGAGTTTATAAATGCCTCGCGCCTTATCGATACTGCCATCTTTCACGATGTATTTCCAGCCCTGGATCCAGTTTTGGTTGATCGCAGTTTTCTCATCGAAGATCGGCCCGGAGGTGATCAGGAAATTTGCCCATTTACCTGCATCGAGACTACCCACCTGGTCGTAAATACCCAATACGGTGGCGGGAGTTTTTGTCAACGCTTCCAGCGCGGCTTTTTCTGAAAGACCATAGTTGAAGGCTGAACGGAGATTAGTGGTAAAAGTTTTTACATCACGCAGGTCTGAGGTTGTGAGACAGAAAGGAACTCCCGCTTTTTCAAAAGCGCCTGCATTGGTAGGTGCCATTTCCCAGTGCTTCAGATCAGAGAGTGATACAAACCTGGCATCAGTGGGATCTTCCACATCCTGGGCCTGTGGATAGTTGAGCGGTACGATGAAAGTAGCATTGGTTGCCTTCATGTCTTTGATACGCTGGTATTCGTTGCCGCCGGCCTTGATGATATATTGTACACCAAATTCATCTCCGATCTTATCGGCACGAAGGCTGTTCCATTTATCAGTCGCTTCAAAAACCTGCGGCAGGTCCTGGATATCGTTCCATGCTTTAAGGCTGGCATTGAAACCTTCCGAAGCAGGACGATTCTTATACCATTTTGCATCGAGATAAGATTGACGGAGCAAAGCGATCGTACCCATCATTGAACTGGGATAGCTTTGCCTCGAGCTTCCTTTGCTAAAAGAATAATGTGCAGATGCCCTTTCTTTTATCACTACAAAATTCGCTTTTTGATCGGCCAGTGTCACCACCGCACCAGTGCCACGGGCAATACCATCGCGCACATGCGTAAGTACTGTGCCAAAACCGGCTTCACGAAAGGGTTTAGCTTTTTCATTGTCAACCGAAAAAACCTTATACGCTTCCGCATCGCTTTTGATCGCCTGGTTCCAGCCGAAAGG
>JAEYVW010000367.1 GCA_023429365.1 Bacteroidota bacterium | reverse complement strand
TTTCACATCTGCCCTCATCCAGTTTTCCAAATTCACCCAGCGAGAAGAATCCCAGCATCGGTTTGTTCCAGGTTTCGGCGATCCCTTCTATTTCTGTGGTGATCATCGGGCCAAAAGAGCCTAACCTCCCAATACAGGAGAAAACAATCAGGGCATCTGCATCAGGCATATTTTTTTCCCTGATGATCCTGGTGCTGTTCACCACCGCATCGATGGCATCAAAATCAGGTGGCAGCGAGAATCTAAAACGATCGCCTTCTTTTACCTGGCCCCCAACCATGATCGACTCGTTTTCTGTATTCCATAACAACACAGGCCTCATGATGGGGCTTCCGGCGGCACGTTGGAATTGCAAAGGGTAACCCAGGTCCGAAGGGATCAGCCCGTTGTTTTTTTCTGCACTTATCATTTCATTGCCCAGGAATCTTTGGATCACCCGCATGGCGGGCTCATGATCGATCGTAAAGATCCAGGCCCCCTCACATTTTGTTACTACTTTTTCAGTTCCTACCGGTTTCCAACCCGAAATGGCCAGACCGTTGATGGTGATTTTATCCTGGTCAATAATCAGGGCAAGCAACCCGGCTTTACTTGATTGTTTATTGGTGAATACGATACCAGAAAAATCTGCCGGATTGCCGGCCACGCCTCCCATCACACTGGCATCGGCACCTGCTGCATCAGTTAGTCCGCTAACCAGTTCATCACCTGACATCCTGAAATCTATGGGTGAAAGGATAAAGCCGGGGTTTGCAAAGGCCTTCTTCCCGGCCCTGCCTGCTCTGAACCCGGCGTCATACACAGATGTTTCTTCGTAATCGTAAAGTACAATGTTGAAATGATCAGGGTTGATATCCATTAGCATAACTACGATATCATCAGATTCCAATCCCTGGCTGGTAAATTTTTCAGTGGTGGTGAGCCCGAAAATGAGGATATTATTTTTATCAAATATTGAACAAAGCTTTTCGGCATAATCCACAGTGGTCAGTAAGACAATGGCTAGCGTTGCCTTAAAATTGGCATGTTTGCTTTCTTCCAGCGCTGAATGTATATCAGCCGGGGAGTTTCCTTTTATTATTTTGACGTTCATTGTTATTTTTCTTTTAATGCCACCAGGCAACAGGCGTTATTATGATATTCATACTTACCTTTTTTAGATTTCCCATATTCTCCGTATGTAAAAAATCCGGCCATTGGAGCATTCCAGATTTGCTGCACCTGCTCTATCTCTTCTTTGATCACCATGCCAAATGACAGGTGCCTGCTTACACATGAAAACATAATCAGCGCATCAGCCTGTTGACCGGCATTATCCCTAATACCTTTGCAGTCTTCCACTACTTTATCAATTGAATCAAAATCCGGCGGCATTGAAAATTTAATCTTCGCACCCTGGGGTACATTCCCCGAACAAATAAGCGACCGGTCTTCCCGGTTGGCAAACATCGCTGTGCGAATGACGGGATCCGTATTTTCCCGTTCTACCTGTAATGGATAATACCAGGAACTCAGAAATGTCACCACTTCTTTGTCGCCGTCCTGTTTTATCTCTACGCCCAGGAAATTCATTAACATATCCAGGGCCGGCTTTTCGTCGATGGTATACACAATATTGCCATCGCTTTTGGTAACTGTTTTTGTGGTACCAATTGCATTCCAGCCACAAGTGGCAATACCCCTTACGTCTACTTTATCCTCATCAATTATAAGGGCTACCAGTGCACAGTCATTACCTTTTCCGTTGGTAAAAACAAATGTGGATTCAAGTGCGAGGTCGTCACCGGCTTTGCCTCCGAACACGGTTACTTCCTGGTTAGGAGAGGTTGGGGATGGTCCAAAGCCTTTTAGGATGCCCTCAATTATCGGCTCGCCATCGGAAGACACCCCGCTGTTTGCAATGATAAATGCCGGGTTGAGGAATGTCTTTTTTCCAATGGAACCCAGTTTTATGGCGTCCTCCAAAGCTGTCTCTTTGCAGGTTTCAATAAGCTCTATTTTGAAGTATGCGGGATTGATGTCGAGTAGCATGATCACGATGCTGCCGCCTTCAATCTCCCCGTCAATAAATTCACCTGCGGTAGTAGCGCCGAATACCTGGATGCCTTTTTCGTCAAGTAGATAGGTAATTGCCTCCCTGTCCTGTTTCACAGAAAGAAATACAATGGCTAAAGTTGGATAGTACCCAGGCTGTCCGGATAAAGCATCTTCAATTAAACTTCGATCCAAGGCAGACCTGATTTCATCCACCGACTTTCCCTTGATTGATTTTGCTTTCATAAAAAGCGTCGCTTTACATTTTTCAGTTCTCTTCCTGTCCTATTATCATGGTTACGCCACCCGTTGCAAAATTGGCCAGGTCGGCAGCGGCAGCCTGTCCTTCCGGGGAATTCATCGTTTCCTGTAGTTGCTGCGGGTCCTCGAAAAATAACTCGGCCATCCGGTAGTAGGCCGCTTTTCCACCATCGGGGGCCGACAGAAATTTTGTCAATGCCAGTTTTGTGACGCCTTTCATCTGTGCCGCAATGGGAAGATGCGTTTCCATATAGTATTTTTCAAAAACATCCGGGTCGACAGGATGACCATACAATAATGTTGCTTTTATCATGGTGGATGGTTTGGTTAAATATTTGTTGTCATCATGTGAGTATGTTTCTACTTTTCCTTCAGTGTTACTACGCAGCAGGTATTGTTGTGAAACTCGTGCCTGCCTTCCCTCGACCTGCCAAATTCACCGTAGCAGAAAAATCCAATAAATGGAGCATTCCACACCTTTATAATTCTTTCAATTTCTTCACTGGTCATTACACCAAAAGATAAATACCGGCTGATGCAGGAAAACATGATCACGGCATCGGCTTCATTGTGTTCCTCGACTTTGAGTTTGGTACATTCCTCAATCACAGTGTCTATGGCCTCAAAATCGGGAGGTAGTGAAAACCGGATTTTGCTTCCTTGTGGCACTGTGCCTGCACAAATGAGGGAGCGATCTTCTTTATTACCCAGCATGGCGGTTCGCATGACAGGCGGTGCATTTTCTCTTTCAAGTTGCAGGGGATAGTAAGCTCCAAGATTCACCACCATACTTTCGCTTATCTCGTTATCGAGGTTCAGTCCCAAATATTTAATGACCAGGTCAAGTGCAGGCTGATCGTCAATCGTGTAAACAATATTTCCTGAGCTTCGGGTTACATTTTTGGTAATGCCTATGGCCTTCCACCCGCAGGTAGCCACTCCTTTTACGTCGATTTTATCTTCATCAAGAATAAAGGCTACTATTCCCGTAGTACTTTGTTGGCCATAGGTAAATACAATCGGTTCCCTTAATGCAAGATCATCACCTGCCATGCCACCAAAAACGGTCACATCTGATCCGAAACCCTGTTCTATTCCTTTTACGATCTGTTCGCCGTCGGTGTGTAACCAGCCAGAGGCAATGATAAATGCTGGCCTGGTAAATACTTTTTTGCCTTCCGCGCCTAATTGTTTCGACATTTCAAGCGTTGAGCTCTCACCGGTTTCAATGAACATTATCCTGAAGCTGACCGGATCGATATCCAGCAACATAATTACAATACCACCCTCGGAAATTTCGGCGCTGATAAATTCACCGGATGTAGTGGATCCAAAAACCTGGATACCTTCATTATTCAGTAGGTTGCAGAGAGCTTCACGATCCTGTTTAACAGAAATAAAGACAATGGCGAGTGTTGGCTTAAATCCAGGCAGATATGAAGAGTCACCACCTGTGAGGATATTTTTCAATGCAAACTGAATATCCTCAACGTTTCTTCCTTTAATTGTTTTGGCTTTCATAAGTCCCCATTAAATCTGTTTGTTTGTCATTGTAGCTTATCGTTCCTTCAGGGCCACCCAACTACAGGTGGTAGAGTGGAAAGTGGGTTTTCCGTCAGTATCACCGCCATATTCGCCATAAGAGAAAAAACCGGCCATCGGAGCTTGCCAATCTTCATTTAATCCATCATTGTTTGAATTGAGCCAGCAGCGACTCGATATCTTCCGGTGAGTTTCCTTTTATTGACCTGGCCCGCATGGTTGAATTGTTATAATGATCTGCAACATCAGAATCATATAAAGCAGTAGTACACCTTGTGATAATTTTTATCCCGTGATTATACCAGCAGAACTGATCCTTTTACCGAAATAGTTTTGAGAGGAGGCGGAGGGTGTGGGGTTGAAACGGGGACGGTGGAATTCAACACTTTAAATATAAATATAGTAGGTCAAACGGGCAAAAAGAATCGATGCTGGATGCTGGATGCAGTCGGGACTAGATAGTCGGTAGTGGAGAAGATACTAGATGCTGGATACTGGATGCTGGATGCTGGATGCTTGATTCTGGATTGCTGGATGGTGGATGTTTCTTAGAAGTGGAGATAAAAGGCAATTGGAGTGACAGACGCGAGAAGATGCGGGAGTCCGGTATGTAACTTTACAAACCCAGCACCGCTTTCAGTTTTCCATAGCCGCCCCGGCTTACTGGCACTTTAATACCTGAGCGTAGCACGGCTACATGGTTGTCCTTCTCGTAGGGGTCGATGCGGGTAATCTGTTGCACGTTTACAATATAGGAACGATGGGAGCGCACAAACTGGTGCGCGTCGAGCAGTTGCTCGAAATAGTTCATCGTTTTATTTTTCAGGAAATATCCCTCATGGGTGTGGATCTTGACGTAGTCATCGGCTGCTTCCAGGCAAAAAATATCGTGCGTGGGAATGATCTTGATCTTGCTACCATTCTTGACCTCGACCCGGTTATTCTGGGAGGGCGACTGTGCTGCAGTTTCCAACAGTTCCATCGTTTTGTTTTCTGACGAAACAGCCCGCTGCTCCGACCACTTGGCTACAGCTTTGTCAAAACGCTCCTGGTTGAAAGGCTTCAGCAGATAATCGATCGCGTGAGCTTCAAAAGCCCTAATCGCGTATTCATCAAACGCGGTGGTAAAAATTACCGCAGGTGGTAGTTCGATCAGCTCCAGCATCTCAAACCCATTGATCTTGGGCATCTGGAT
>JAEYVW010000296.1 GCA_023429365.1 Bacteroidota bacterium | reverse complement strand
GCGAAAGCGCATGGTTTTTTGAAAGCGGCGGAGATAACAACTGAAAGACTGGAGCAGATAAAATTGCTTAATGATATCGCTGTACAGCGTAACCAGTCGCTGGCGCAAATGGCCCTGGTATGGCTGTTGAAGGACAAACGGGTGACCACAGTTTTGATCGGGGCAAGCTCGGTAACCCAGTTAGATAATAACCTTGATGCTCTTCAAAAAACCGGCTTCAGTTCCGACGAGTTAAAACAGATCGAAGCCGTGCTCAGGAGAAATGTATAGACGATCGACCGGTTTGTCTTCATGAATAATAATACTTTCTGCCATGAAACCTTTCTTTGTACTCACCGCATGTTTGATTTGTCTTGTTGGTCATATGTGGTCGCAACCTGTTACCAACCTGGTGGACAAGAAAGCAACAGCTGAAACCAAAGCCTTGTTTGTTAACTTAAAAAAGCTGTCGGCTACAAATATTCTTTTTGGTCACCAGCATGCCACCGAATACGGACATGGCTGGTCGGGCGACAAAGATCGTTCGGATGTAAAATCAGTGACAGGATCCCATCCTGCTGTCATCGGGGTCGATTTTATGGGGCTTTCGGGTAGACCTGCGAATGAGATCGAATATAACAAAGCACTATTGCGAAAAAATATTGCTGATACATACAACAGGGGAGGTGTTACTACTATTTCATGGCATTTCTCCAATCCGGTATCGGCCGGTGATTTCTATTGGAAAGATTCAATATCCGCACCGGCGGTGAAGTATATTATTCCCGGCGGTTCGCACCACGATAAGTATAAAGATATCCTAAGCGTGATAGCCAATGTTGTCAAATCCATCAAAGGAAAGGATGGCAAGCTGGTGCCGATGATCTTCAGGCCTTATCATGAGTTTGACGGTGACTGGTTTTGGTGGGGAAGGAGTCATTGTACGGTGGACGAATTTGTGAGACTCTGGCGCTTTACTGTTTCCTATTTGCGTGATTCTATGCAGGTGCACAATTTTTTATACGCGTTTTCTCCCGACAACAAGTTTACAACTGAAGCTGAATTCCTGGAACGTTACCCAGGTGATGAGTGGGTGGACATGATCGGCATGGACAACTATGGCGATTTTGGCCGTGAGGGGAGATATGATGTGGAAGCGGGATATAAAAAGCTTAAGATCGTTTCTGATCTTGCTTTGAAAAAAGGTAAGCTGGCAGCTTTTACCGAAACAGGCCTGGAATCTATTCCTAATACCGAGTGGTGGACGGGTGTTCTGTTAAAGACATTGAAACGGGGACTGCAATTGAGTTATGTGCTTGTCTGGAGAAACGATACACAGAGTACCACTCATTACTACGCGCCTTTTCCAGGGCATAGAAGCGAAAAGGATTTTTTAAAATTCTATCAAGACCCATTTACCCTCTTTGAAACTGACCTGAAAAGCATCTATTCGCTTGATTAGTGATTATACGGGTAAACTTTCTATGCAGTTGCAGGGAAAAATCACATTTAATAGCCGCGCATAATTCAGGCGTGAAATATCCTTTTGTAACCAGTCCAAAACGACTATCATTGTTGTATAATCAATCCAAAACTTATGAAGCTAAAGCATCTATTCTGGATCATGATCCTGATCGTCACTTTACAAGCGTGCAGCAGGGCGATGTCGCCGTATGAGGCAGCTAATTATCCCAAAGGAAAAAAATGCAGGAATATCAGGTAATCATTCCTGGCCGAAAAGGTTGCCTACAGCGCCTTCCAGCATAGGGAATTTTTCCACGACAAAGTCTTTGATTGCAGCGATTGCTTTTTTAGCCTGGTCGTCGGTCAGTCCTGCTTCGGCTTTCAGTTTATCGATAAGTTCCTGCATGGTGATATAGTTTAGTAGTTAAAATTAAACAGGCCCTAAGTTAAGAAACCGGGCCTGTTTTTTATGTTTAAAACTGTGGTCTTCAGAATTGATTATGCCACCTTGAGAAGGCTGAGCTTGCTTTTGTCGAATTTACGTTTGGCATAGTCCAGGTCCAGGGTGAAATGAGTTTCCTTTGAAGATGGTAGCTCAAACATAGCATCGGTCAGGATGCCCTCGCAGATGCTACGCAAACCTCTCGCTCCCAGTTTGTATTCCATGGCTTTGTCAACCATGAAATCCAGTACATCATCTTCGATATGTAATTTAATGCCTTCCAGCTCAAATAGCCTCGTGTATTGTTTTACCAAAGCATTTTTTGGCTGTGTAAGGATGGCACGCAGTGTCGTAGCATCCAGCGGATCGAGGTGAGTGGCTACCGGCAAACGGCCAAGCAGTTCCGGTATCAGGCCAAAAGCTTTTAGGTCCTGTGCGTTGACATAACGCAACAGGTTTTTCTTCATATTCTCCTGTTGCTCCTTGTCTACATTGAAACCGATTGTATTGGTCTGCACCCGGCGGGCGATGATCTTATCAATACCACCAAATGCACCACCACAAATAAAGAGAATATTTTGTGTGTTGATCTTGATAAGCTTTTGCTCAGGATGCTTACGTCCACCCTGTGGTGGCACCAGTACATCTGTACCTTCCAGCAGTTTTAGCATACCCTGTTGCACACCTTCGCCGCTAACATCACGGGTAATGGATGGGTTATCACCTTTCCGGGCTATCTTATCAATTTCATCGATATAAACGATACCACGTTCAGCAGCTGCCACATCGTAATTGCAAACCTGCAGCAGGCGGGTAAGAATGCTTTCCACGTCTTCGCCTACATAGCCAGCTTCGGTAAATACCGTTGCATCCACGATAGCGAAGGGAACGTTCAGCATGCGGGCGATACTTTTGGCAAGCAGGGTTTTGCCGGTTCCCGTCTCGCCAACCATAATGATATTGCTCTTTTCAATTTCAACATCATTATTGCCAACCGAACTATCCCCGCCTTTTTGTTGAAGTCGTTTATAGTGATTGTAGACGGCGACCGCCAATACTTTTTTGGCCTCGTCCTGGCCGATGACGTATTCGTCGAGGAATTTTTTAATTTCCAGGGGCTTCTTAATAGTAAGCTTAAACGATGCAGCTGAGCTTTTGTCGTCCTTTACCATTAATTCCTGTTCTATAATCTCACGTGCGTGTTCAACGCAGTTCACACAAATATGCCCCTCCTGTCCGGCAATCAGGATTTTTACTTCATCCCTGCTACGACCACAAAAAGAACAGTGTAAAATGTTTTTAGCCATTTTTATTGGATCCGGGCATTTAGCCCTTTTTTGCTTAACCAGCGTGTACAAAAATAGAAAACCGTCCTGAAAAAGACGATTTTCTAGTCAAATGAAATATAATTTACTGATATATAGCTAATTATAGCTTGTTGATAAGTTTGTCAACGATACCATACTGGATTGGCTCCTCGGCATTCATCCAATAGTCGCGATCGAAATCCTCCAGTATCTGTTCGATGGATTTCCCTGTATTTTCAGCCAGGATACGGG
>JAEYVW010000208.1 GCA_023429365.1 Bacteroidota bacterium | reverse complement strand
ACGAAATAAAGAACAAAAAAGAGATTAATTTCGAGTTGTTTAAGAATAAAGAACTGGTGCAAAAAGGGAACTCGGCCCAAATGATCTACGATTTCGACAATATCGTTTCCTATATTTCCAACTTTTTTTCCGTCAATATCGGCGATGTGATCTTTACCGGTACGCCAGCCGGTGTGGGTGAAGCCGTAGTGGGCGACGAACTGGAGGGTACACTCGATAACCAAAGCATGTTCAAACTTGAAATAAAGTAACCCGGCGATTTAGCCTCGTATTTTAGCCTCATACCAATTGCTTATACCGCCATCCCGATCAAAAGGGATGGCTTTGTTTTAAAAACTAACGGTCGTTCCCCTTAAATTTGCTTTTCATTTTTAAAAAGAAGGAACGATTCTTCGATGACAGACACTAACGTATTGCTGAAAGCCTACAGGGCCATGTGCCTTGTGCATGAAATGGCCGGAACCTACGAGGCAAATCGTTCCGTTTGCAAATACGTTCACTCCACCAGCCGGGGGCACGAAGCCATCCAGTTGGCTACAGCCTACCAGCTCCAGCCCCAGGATTTCGTTAGTCCATATTATCGCGATGAAAGCATGCTACTCGGACTGGGCTTCACACCCTATGAACTCATGTTACAGCTTTTGGCCAAAGGCGATGATATCTTTACTGGTGGCCGCGAATATTATTCGCATCCGAACTATAAGGGAGAAGATAAACCCGGGATCATACATCAAAGCAGCGCCACCGGTATGCAGGTGATACCCACCACCGGTATCGCGCAGGGTATCGCATATTGGGAATCGGTTGATCAATCACGATTAAAAACTGGCGTTAATGGTGAATTGCCTGTGGTGCTGTGTTCGCTTGGCGATGCAAGCATTACCGAAGGTGAAGTGAGTGAAGCTCTGCAATTCGCAGTACTAAAACAGTTGCCGGTGATTTACCTGGTACAGGACAACAACTGGGGTATAAGCGTTTCAGCTGAAGAAGCCAGAGCCATGAACGCGTTTGAGTTCGCTTCGGGGTTTAAAGGTTTAAACCGGGTACAGGTGGACGGAAGCGATTTCGAATCCTCGTTGACCGTCATGAAACAGGTCTTTGCCTCTGCGAGGAAAAATAGAAAGCCCTGGCTGGTGCATGCGCAGGTACCGTTACTGGGTCATCATACCAGCGGCGTAAGAAAGGAGTTTTATCGTTCTGATGAAGACTGGGAAAAACATTTGGCGCATTGTCCGCGCATCAAGTTGAGAAAGAAGTTGCTCGCAATGGTAGGTGAAGCCGATCTCACACAAATAGAAACTGAAGCGATTCAAAACATAGTAGTTGATTTTGCAAAAGCAGTGGCGGCACCGGAACCTGATATTAGAGGCGTGGAGGAATATGTTTTTGTACCGACACAGGTGCTGGAGGAAAAAGGTGAGAGGGCTCCCACTGGCGCGGAAAAAATACCGATGGTTGATGCCGCATTGTTTGCGATACGTGAACTGATGGAAGAACATCCCGAAGCAGTTTTATATGGCCAGGATGTAGGCCGCAGACTGGGTGGTGTCTTCCGTGAAGCTGCCACCTTAGCGCAACAGTTTGGCGACGAAAGGGTTTTTAATACAGCTATTCAGGAAGCATATATCGTTGGCTCCACGGTAGGCATGAATGCTATGGGGCTAAAGCCAATTGTTGAAGTGCAATTTGCAGACTATATCTATCCCGGCTTTAATCAGCTGGTGACGGAAATTTCAAAAAGTTGTTATCTCAGTTGTGGTAAATTTCCTGTTTCGACGATACTGCGAATTCCAACGGGTGCTTATGGTGGTGGCGGACCTTATCATAGCGGTAGCATTGAAACGACGTTACTGTCAATTAAGGGAATCAAAGTAGTGTATCCTTCGAATGCTGCAGATATGAAAGGTTTGATGAAAGCTGCTTATTACGATGGCAACCCGGTCGCAATATTGGAGCATAAAGGTCTTTACTGGAGTAAAATACCCGGCACACTCGATGCAAAAGCTCCGGAGCCGTCGCGGGATTACATTATTCCACTTGGTAAGGCACGTATCGTGCAGGAAGCGGGCCAGGCGGCAAGGGAAGGTGGCTCATCGTGTGTGGTGATCACTTATGGTATGGGAGTGTATTGGGCAAAAGCTGCCGCGAAAACTTTTGACCTGCAGGTAGAGATCGTTGACCTGCGTACATTATTTCCCCTTGATGAAGAATTCATTTTTGAACGGGTCAAATTGCATGGCAAATGCCTCATCGTAACAGAAGAGCAGCAAACCAACTCATTTGCAGAAGCCCTGGCCGGGCGGATCTCAAAAAACTGCTTTTCATTTCTTGATGCGCCAGTAGACGTTATCGGTGCCCTCGACCTGCCTGCAGTCCCCATGAATCTCCAATTGGAGCAGGCCATGTTACCAAACGCTGACAAGGTAGCCGAACGACTCGGGGGTTTACTCTCATTTTAGGTTCATTGCTGGTAGCAAGGTTCACAGCCACCGTTTATTTAAAAAAATGAACTATTGTTGCAAATATTTCGTTTCTTTGCACCGGAATGAAAAAAGGCTCGGTTAAAAGATGGGGGATTGTGTTCCTGCTGGTGCTGGTTTTTTTCCAGCAAATTGGCGCGGGACTCGCTATCCACAATATCCTGCACAGGGGTAAGGAGCGCCTTTCTCATAACCAGCACCATGATAGCTCGCAGGAGATAAATTTTGCCTGTAGCTGTGTCGATAATTTTTTAATGCCGCTGATTGAAACGGAGGAGCCTGTTTTTGAAGCTTTCCGTTTGTTTAATCCTGTTACCATCAGCCCGGCGACTGAGAAAATATTTTTTACTTCCCTCAGCTTACCTGCACTTCGCGGTCCCCCGGTTTTCATAGGATAAATATCTCCATGCTGGTTGACTGACCAGTTGTTCCTGTTTATTTACTTAAAAGGTTTCCATTTTATTTATTCTATTATGAGAACACGTATTGTTTTTTTATTGTTTCCAACAATATTATTTTTTCAATTAACAAATGCTCAAAACCGTTCCTCTTTATCAGGCCGTGTTACAGATGAATTAACGGGTGCACCATTGCCTGGAGCTACCGTCGTCATACATGATGTCAACCGCAATGCCGTCACGGATGATTCTGGTTATTTCAGATCGTCAGCGATACCTTCCGGCAATTATCTTGTTGAAGTTTCATTCGTAGGTTATGGTAGTATCGTAGAGCGGATTTTTGTAGACGGGCATACCACGCGGGCATTTGTCTTACGGCCTGCTGTCGTGGAGCAGGAAGGTGTAACAGTAACCGGCGTATCCACCGCAACCCGGATCAAACAATCACCACAACCGGTGCAACTGATCAAGCGGACGGAGTTGATGAAGATCAGTTCGACCAACCTTATAAACACCCTGGGAAATATTGCTGGCGTCAGCGCATCCACAACCGGCCCTGCGATATCCAAACCGTTTATACGTGGGTTAGGATACAACCGCGTTTTAGTCGTTCATGATGGTATCCGACAGGAAGGCCAGCAATGGGGTGATGAGCACGGCATTGAGATCGACGATTACAGCGCGCAACGTGTCGAGGTATTAAAGGGCCCTGCATCCCTGATCTATGGTTCGGATGGATTGGCGGGTGTGATCAATATCCAGACACTGGTGCCTGTGGCCGAAGGTAGGGTCATGGGTAATGTATTAGGCGAGTACCAGACAAATAGCAGGCTGCGCGGTAGTTTTGCATCCCTGGCAGGGACGAAGAACGGGTTTAGTTTCAACCTGTATGGTTCCTACAAAGGTGCACAAGACTATCAAAACAAATACGACGGACATGTCTTTAACTCAAAATTTCACAATCGCAATGCAGGTGCGTTGCTGGGGTATGGCGGTTCATGGGGCCATGCCAATATCCGCATCAGCCATTTTGATCAGCAGTTAGGAATCATCGAGGGTGAAAGAAATGATCTAAATGGCAGGTTTTTAAAACCGACAGTAAATGGTGAAGTGGACGCGGAAGAATATGATTTCAAAAGAATTGATCCACTAGTGCCCTTTCAGCATGTTCGCCATTTTAAATTATCATCTGATAATAGTTTTAAACTGGGGGAAAACAAACTGGGTATTGGCATCGGTTACCAGCGCAACCAGCGTAAAGAATTTGGCGATCCGGTGGATACCCATTCACCCGAAGCGTATTTTGATCTCCACACTCTTAACTACTCAGCACGCCTGAATTTACCTTACCAGGGAAACTGGAAAACCAGTTTTGGAGTTTCTGGTATGATGCAACAAAACCGCAACAAAGGCGAGGAAGCCATTATTCCTGACTACGAACTGTTCGACGCGGGCGGGTTCCTGTTTACACAGTATCACCGCGATAAACTTTCGCTGAGCGGAGGGCTTCGTTTCGATGGTCGTCATGTAAAAAGCAGGCAAATGATGGATGATGCTGACATTAAGTTTGAGGCCTTCACCCGAAATTTTTACAATGTGTCGGCCAGCGCGGGTATCAGCTATGAACTGAGCCCGGATCTCAACCTGAAGTTTAATCTGGCGAGGGGATTTCGTGCGCCTACCCTGGCTGAACTGGCCAGCAACGGCGCGCATGAAGGCACCAACCGTTATGAAGTGGGCCGGCGTGACCTGCGTTCGGAAACAAGCCTGCAATTGGATGCGGGAATAGATTTCAATAGCGAACATATCACCCTCGGTGCCGGGCTGTTTTATAACTCCGTCAACGACTTTATCTATTATCGCAAGATGTTAAATGACGCGGGTGGTGATTCCCTGGTCACCGATCCGGAGTCCGGTGATTTGCTAAATCTATTTGAGTTCGCACAGCAGGATGCTTATTTATATGGAGTGGAGTTCAACATGGATATACACCCTCACCCGCTGGACTGGCTGCATTTTGAAAATACATTCTCACTTACCAAAGCAAGATTTCGTAGTGCTATTGATGGCTCCAGGAATGTACCGGCCATACCCGCAGCCAGGGTCTTGTCGCAATTAAAAGGTAATTTTCTGCCATCAGGCAAAAATGTGCGTAACCTGTACGCGAGCCTTGAAAGCGATTATACTTTCAGGCAGGGAGATGCTTTTACGGGCTATGATACTGAAACCGAGACACCTGCATATTGGCTGATCAATGCATCCATCGGTGCCGATTTTGTGAGAAAAGGACAGACTCTTTTCACCCTTAACGTTTCTGCAGGCAATCTGACCGATATCGCCTATCAAAGTCATTTGAGCAGGTTGAAATACACTTCAGTCAATAACGTAACCGGCAGGCAGGGGGTGTTCAACGCGGGCCGGAATTTTGCCATTAAGCTTAATGTGCCGTTGAGTTTTGACTGGAATTGAGTTTGTCTGGGTTGCGTATTCTGATGTGATCTTTGTGCTTTAAAAATACCTGTACCCGAAGGCTATTATTTGATGACCTTTAACAGGCATTGCCGATACGTAGTTACTATCACCCAGTATTTATCAAAAGCAAAAAACTCAGTCATGAACACCTCAACCTTTGCATCTCTATTTATCACTGCTGCTACGATGCTAGTCACAACCAGTTGTAATGGCCAGGCCACCAGTAAGAAAAATACCGGCGATGCCCAGCAGCAAACCAGGAAAGGCGCCGGCGGAAATTTTACAGCGGGAAAAGACTTTACCGAATTTACGAGAGCAAGGGTGATGGATAAAACGGGATTTTCTCTGCCGGTAGAAGCATTCAGTCTTTTAATACCGAAAGGCTGGACCTATGAGGGTGAAGTCACCTGGGTTCCTGCAGGAAGCAATTGCGCCGGGAACAATAAAAATTTTAAAGCCGTATCTCCTGATGGTAAATATAGTTTTGAGCTCCTGCCACATGCTATCTGGACATTCAACACCGACCCGATGGCCAGCCAGTTTGCTCAAATGAACACCGGCAATGGCTGCAGTTATGGTCAGCCGCTCGATGCAGAGAATTACCTGAAGCAGGTTTTTGTCCCCAATGAATTGAGAGGGGCGCAGATCGTTGAGATCAAACCCAATGAACCCGGCAGGCAGGAACTATTAAAATCTGCTGAAAAAGGTCGCCAGGAAATGATGAACTACGGAGCGGCGCAAATAGCCTATCATCCCAGCGCGCTAAACGCAAAAGTAAAATGGAATGATGGCGCAGAAGGCCTGGTAATATGTGGTGTGAATGTAACAGAGATCACAATGCAAAATATGTATGATGGAAGTCTAAGTAAGATTTACTCCAGTATTGCGGCGCAAAAAGTAGTGTTCCGTTACCCGGCGTCGGAAGCTGCACAGGCAGCCAGCATGCTCACAGTGATCATGGGAAGTATTCGCACCAACAATGCGTGGCAAAAAGAAGTTGATGCCTACTGGCTGGCAGTACGCCAAAAAAAGCACGTGGAACATATAGGCAGGATCCGGCTAATGGATGAACAAACCCGCAAGATGGGTGAGGAGATCGTCAGGAGAGGAAACCAGCGGTTAAGCGATATGGACAATAGCATGAGAAGCTGGGAGGCCCGGCAACAATCGCAGGATCGCATGCATACCAATTTTATAAAGACCATTCGTGAAGTTGAAAATTATCGTGATGAAACAGGGAAAATAGAACTGGCTGGTGGCTATAACCATGCCTGGAGTCGTAGTGATGGCAGTAGTTTTATCATGAGCAACAACCCCAACTTTGATCCTTCTTCCGTTTTCCAGGATTCAAGATGGAAAGAGATGAAGAAAGTGGATTAAGCGCCGGTATCAAAACTGCAACTGGAACGAAGTGCCTTCGCCTTCTACAGAATGTACCTGGATATTACCCCTGTGGAGCATCATGATCTGTTTACAAAGGCTAAGCCCGATACCACTGCCACTTTTCTTGGTACTGAAAAATGGAATAAAAATTTTATCCAGCAGTTCTTTGGCCATGCCGTGTCCATTGTCCGACACCTTAATTACGGTTTTGCGGTTGGCTGCTACAAAAGCAGATAGTATGATGCGCGGTTCGGGTTTGTCTTTTACTGCTTCAATAGCGTTTACCACCAGGTTGATCATTACCTGTTCCAACAGGTCAACATCAACTTCCAGGCTTAGGTCGGTATCTTTTAGAATGGTTTCGACTTCGATGTTTTTTTGTTCCAGGGTAGGTTGCATCAGCTGGAGCAGGTTTTCAAACAGATCTCTCACATAAACCTTTTTCAGGTTGAGAGTCGTGATCTTGTTGAGGCTACGGTAGGTTTCCGCAAATTTCAGGAGGCCTTCGCTTCTTCTTTTTATAGTTTCGATGCCGATCTCCAAATCATCCACTGCACCCGAATCGTTATTGAGTACCGGCACCGATTTCTGGAGCCTGTGCTTTAGTGTTTCGGCCAGTGATGAAATGGGTGCTACGGAATTCATGATCTCATGGGTAAGTACACTCAGCAGTTTTTGCCATGCTTTAGATTCGGTTTCATCAAGGGCTTCATTCACGTTTTGGAAGGCGATGAGTTTGTATACCTTTCCTTCCGTTTGAAAAGCCGTGGCGGATAAAAGTATCTTGAATGAAGAGCGTTCAGGATGTGCGGT
>JAEYVW010000157.1 GCA_023429365.1 Bacteroidota bacterium | reverse complement strand
ATGAAGCGGAAAGATTTTTTATTGAATTCGGCAGCGGGAATGGCTTCGGTGGCATTAGCGCCATTTGCCGGTGGTTTTCGAGGCAACAAATTGCCGTCAGATTTGAATATTGACGAATCAGCCATGATCCCTGAATATTTAAAAAAGGGTGATAAGATCGGCATCACTTCGCCCGCAGGCTATATCACCCGGGAAGAAATACAGCCCGCCATTGAGCAAATGGAAAGCTGGGGCTATAAGGTTGAAATTGGAGATACGATCGGCAAAAGGGATTTCACCTTTGGCGGCACCGATGAGGACCGGGCGGCTGATCTGCAACACATGCTGGATAGCCGCTCTTTACAGGCAATTATGTGTGCCCGCGGTGGGTACGGACTTGTACGCATCGTCGACCAGCTGAAATGGGAAAAATTTAAAAAACATCCGAAATGGGTGATCGGGTTTAGTGATATCACCGTGCTGCATTCCCATATTCATCAAAATACCGGTGTGGCGACCATTCATTCAAAGATGTGTAATAGTTTCCCGCAGGACTGGAGCAAGGCCGATGCGGAACAAATGACCACTATTCATTCTATCAGGAAAGCGCTGGCGGGAGAAAAGTTGAAGTACGATTTCCCTTTTAACTCAAGGAACAGGCCTGGCAGCGCTTCGGGTAAACTGGTAGGCGGAAATTTGAAAACCCTGGAATCGCTGGCCGCCTCCGGATCGGATATAAATACTGACGGGAAAATACTGTTTGTTGAAGATACAGGTGAATACATGTACAGCATTGACCGCATGTTCTGGAATCTCAAACGTAGTGGCAAATTATCAAAGCTGAAAGCTCTTGTGATCGGCGGCTTCAAAATAAAAGTGGATGAAGGCGGTGATGAATTTGGGAAAACGCTTCAGGATGTGGTGATGGAGAAAGTAAAATCGTATCACTATCCGGTTTGTTTTGATTTTCCGGTAGGCCATCAGAAAAACAATTTCGCGCTCAAATGCGGCGTAAACCATAACCTCACTGTAGAATTGCAGCAATGCAGCTTAACCGAATTATAGCATGAACCGCCGAAAATTCTTGAAGAACTCGTCGGCCACGGGGCTGGCCCTGACGACAATTGGGCTTGCTGCCTGCGAAACAAAAAACGGGAGCAAACAAAAAGATTCTGTCGGGGCCGGGAATCCCGCCGATTTTGAGTTGAACGAGATGACTATCGATGAGCTCCAGGAGAAAATGCAGGCCGGTGTTTATACATCGGCGATGCTTACTGACCTGTACCTGCAAAGAATCGCGGCGGTAGATAAGGATGGACCCGCCCTTAACGCGGTGATCGAGATAAACCCCGATGCACGGGTGATCGCGGAGCAGATGGATCGTGAAAGAAAAGAAGGTAAACTAAGAGGGCCTCTTCATGGCATACCAATCCTGGTAAAAGATAATATTGACACGGCTGATAAGATGATGACAACCGCAGGCTCTATTGCGCTGGAGGGTCATAAAGCAAAACAGGATGCCTTTATCATTGGGCAATTAAGAAACGCCGGTGCGGTGTTGATTGGAAAAACAAACCTGAGTGAATGGGCCAATTTCAGGTCCACACGTTCTTCGAGTGGCTGGAGCAGTCGTGGTGGACAAACAAAGAATCCTTGTGTGCTCGATCGGAATCCATGCGGATCAAGTTCGGGGTCGGCGGTTGCGGTGGCAGCAAATTTATGTGCAGTGGCAGTGGGTACAGAAACGGATGGATCAATCATCGCGCCTTCCTCCTTCACCGGCATTATTGGCATGAAGCCAACGGTTGGATTGTTAAGTCGCTCTGGAATTATTCCCATTTCCAAAACGCAGGATACCGCCGGACCGATGACCAGGACGGTAAAGGATGCGGCGATCTTACTGGCGGCCATGATCGGGATGGACGAATCCGACCCGGTTACACTTGAAAGTAAGGATCATGCAAAAAAAGATTATACCAGTTTCCTCGATGTAAATGCATTAAATGATAAAAGGATCGGGATCGAAAAATCATTTTTGAAGGGTCATGAGGCGGTTGTTGATCTTTATAAGTCGGCGATTGAATTGATGATAGAAAAAGGTGCATCAATTGTGGAGATCGAGTTGTTGAAGCAAACACGCGAATTGGGAGAAGCAGAATACCATGTCTTATTATATGAGATCAAAGACGGTATTAACCGCTATCTTGCCGATACAAATACGGGGATCACTGACCTGGCAGGTTTGATTGCATTTAATAAAGCCAATGAAGAGAAGGCGATGCCATTTTTCAAACAGGAAACCCTGGAACGCAGTGAAAGAAAAGGGAATCTTGAGACAAAGGAATATTTGGATGCCGTCGCCAAATCCTTAAGTTCACGCAGCATTATCGACGATCTGATGCGGGGAAATAATCTTGACGCCATCGCGGCGACCAGTATTGGTCCGGCCAACCTCACAGACCTTGTGAATGGTTATTATTCCACGGGTTTTTATTTTTGTCCACCTGCGGCGATGGCCGGGTACCCGCA
The DNA here is from genome assembly GCA_023429365.1 of Bacteroidota bacterium. Taxonomy (GTDB): domain Bacteria; phylum Bacteroidota; class Bacteroidia; order Chitinophagales; family Chitinophagaceae; genus Terrimonas_B. The sequence continues at coordinate 6,902 of JAEYVW010000157.1, read as the reverse complement.
TATCACGGTGCCGATGGGTGAAGTGCGTGAGTTACCGGTAGGTCTTTCGTTTATGGCAGGTGCGTATAAAGATGCTGAATTACTTGGCATCGCTTACGCTTTTGAGCAGGCATCAAAAAAGAGAAAATCCCCCGGGTTTTAGCGACGATAAATAGCAAAATTTGATAAAATAGAATGTAATGATTAAGACTCCTCCCTATCTAAAGAAAGGCGATACGATTGGCCTGGTTTGTCCCGCAGGATTTATGACCCGGGAAAAATGTGCGGAATGTATCCGTGTATTAGAAGAAGAATGGGGATATAAGGTAAAAGTTGGCGCTACGATTGGCGGCAACTCCGAAACTTATTTCTCCGGCACCGATGAAGAGCGGCTCCGCGATTTTCAGAATATGTTGGATGATGATGAAGTACAGGCGGTGTTATGCGCAAGAGGAGGCTACGGGATGGGACGCATTATTGATCAGGTCAACTTTAAGAAGTTCAAGAAGAAGCCGAAATGGATCATAGGATACAGCGATATCACTGTGCTGCATGCGCACCTCTATTCCAACTATTATATTTCTTCGCTGCATGCCCCGATGGCAGCTGCATTTAATGACGCGGGGTATATCAATCGCTATGTTCAATCACTAAGACATGCGCTGGAAGGTAAATGGGCAAAATATACCTGTGATGGACACGAACTCAATAGGAGTGGAGAAGCCATAGGAGAACTGGTAGGAGGAAATCTTGCCTTACTAAGTACGGTAGTGGGAACGGATTCCGATATCAAAACCAGGGGCCGCATCCTGTTTTTGGAGGATATTGGCGAGTATCTATACAATATTGATCGCATGATGTACCAGTTGAAGCGAAGTGGTAAGCTGTCAAAACTGGCAGGCCTTATCATCGGCGGTTTTTCAGAGGTGAAGGATACGGACCGGCCATTTGGTAAACAGGTTTACGAAATAATTCACGATGTGATCAAGGAATATGATTATCCTGTTTGTTTCAACTTTCCGGTGAGTCATGAAAAAGAGAATTACGCGTTGAAAATAGGCACAGGCTACAAACTGAAAGTTGGAAAGTCGAAAGTATTACTGGAAGAATAGTTCGCTTGAAAGGTCTCTAATTTGCCAGGATTGAATCCAGGCTATTTTGAAAAGCGGGGAACTCACTAAGGTCGTTGTGACTTCCTTCTTTGATGCCGACAAGTTGAATGCCAGGAAATTTATTTTTCAGCTTTACCGATTGGCTGAATGGAATGATGCCGTCGCTGGTGCCGTGCAAAATTGTAATAGGTACATCCACCTTTTCAAGATAACGATAGGTGGGAAAGCGGTATTTCGAGATCAGCCGTGGAGGAAACATAAAGGCATAATGGCCGAAAAGGTTTACTACGCTATAGTAAGGTGTTTCGAGGATAAGTTTTTTGCAATCTTTGATGGAAGCAAGTTGTGATGCAACGCCCGAGCCCAGGGATTTACCATATAAAATGATACTGTCTTTGGCAAACCGGCTTCTTGCCATCTGGTAAACGCTTGCCGCATCTTTATAGATGCCTTCTTCAGTCAGCGTACCGGTACTTTTACCAAATCCCGGATAGTCCATCATCCATACTTCATACTGATTCCGGGTAAAATGTTCTGCGTAGGCCGCATAGCGTTCAATATTATTCCTGTTGCCATGAAAATACAGGACCACGCCCTTACACAATGAATCAGGTACGGTGAATTGAACGATACTGAGGTTTTTTCCCTCGTTGACAGGAAGATTGATCTCTTTAAAAGGAGTGGGGAAACTAAATTTGTGATCAGCCCGGAGTTTTTGGGGATGGAATAATATTTTATCCTGAAAAAAATATAAAGCCAGGCCCACTACAAGGTACACCAGCACAATGACCTTAAACCAGCGCTTCATCTTCTTTATAATGGTGTTTTCCATTACTGCAAATCGGTTTTACGGCGCCCGGTCCTCAGACTATCTGCATATCATATACGATCACTTTTTCCCAGAGATGGCTGTATTTATCAACGAATGCCTTGTGAATAGGATGCACCTGGTAGGCATCCTGATCTTTTGCATTGTCGAAATACATGAGTTCCGATACATCGTAACTATTGTCGATCACACCGCGTTGTTCGGTCGCGGCAGGTGTGCCTACCAGCAGTTTTTTTACCTCCGGGATGCCCTTCAGGGTTTTCAAACCTTCGATCAATTGGTTCCGATCTGCTTCGGAGCCTCTATTTTTCAACCAAAAAAAAACATGGTGCACCACGCCGGTTTCCCGGTTATCATCGGCACCCATCACCGACGGTGCGGCGGCAAGTACTGAGGCAGTAGCGATAAATTGACGACGGTTATATTCTTTCATACGCTAAAATAGTAGCTATGAAATTAGGGAAAATAATTTTAGAAGCATCTACCTTATACACATCGGGGACAGGCCGACTATTCTACCATTGCATCCTGTTGTAATACTCGCTAATGCCACATTCTGTTTGCCGGCGGATATCGTCCATGATGATACGAATGATCTCATCGTTGGAAGGAGGCCATTGTTCCTTTTGGTTGAGCAGCATTTTATCCTCATCAGACAATGCCCTTTCATCACCCGTATAAGTGGCAAAGCTATAGACCCAGTTATAGTCACCACGGTAGGTATCGCTCCAAAGCCGCCTGTTTGACTGGTCACGCGCTGTGGCCTGAAGGATTGCATTGGCGCGGATGACGCGGGTTGTAACGGTCACCTTTGCTTTTACGGTGCTGTATTCCTTTCTTACCGAATCCTTCGCTACTACGATCTCCTTGGTGACAACTTCCTTACTCACTTCCCTGGTCTCACGACTGTCGCTATAGCGACCGATGTTAACATCACTGAAGCGCATCTCAACAAAATTGTCGGCCCTGATATCGCGGTAGCCTGGCTGAGACTCAGCATAGAACCGGGTAAAGTTGGAGCGGTTGTTATTGCCCAGGTAGCGTACCAGGTCGTAATTGAAATTCTGGTAGTCGAAATTATAGGAGCCATACTGCAGACCTACACGTGTGAGGGGCAGGATCACAACATTTGTAACGGCATAGGCATATGCATCGTCCATTTTTTGTTTGATGGACAGGTCGCCGGGTTTTAAAGCAAGCGCTTTTTGAAACTCATAATATGCTTCACGGAAGCTGGCTTTATCATTACCCTCCATCAGGTCGAGTCCTCTTTCCACACGAACGTTACTGGCTTCTTCCCGGTATGTTGACACAAATGACGAATAATCGGTAGGCCTTACGATATCAAATACCGCAGGGGTTCTGCGGATGGTTTCATACAGGCTTTGCAACTGCAGGTATTCACTATAGATTTTCTCAGCACGCAATTCATTGCTCGATGTAGAAAGATTGCGGATCTTGCTTTCGTGGTCATCTACTGCATAACGATATGCGTCCTGGATGACATACATCGTCTTTGTATCGTTCGGTTTTTTCTGTAGTTTTTTTGCTGCTACCTGTACAGCCTGGTCATAGTCTCCGCTGTTGTAAAGTTTCTGTGCATTTTTACACGAAAAAAATACTGTCGAGAACAGAAGGAGGAATAAAATGTAGAGTTTCGGTTTCATATCGGTTCGTTTCAATATTGGACGATGGAGCCGGATTTTTGTTAAAAGCCGGATGCTTATTTACGGAAATCTTAACACCCCACTAGTACTTCAGGATATCACGAACGAAATTATGATATTCGTCGAATAAGGGCAGGTTATTATGCCCTCCGCCGTGAATCCGGATCAATGTGATTTTCTGGGGATTGATCTTTTGCAATCTTTCACTATGCTTTATCGGTATCAGCCAGTCTTTTGTGCCATGCAGGATATAGATATGACATTTTACCTGGGGCACCCATCGATCGGTACGCAGGTGGTAACGCAATACAAATCGCACCGGAAGTATCGGTACAAAGCGTTCCACCACTTTCAAAAAACTATAATACGGCGCATCCAGTATAAGGAACCGCGGGTTATTGTCAGAAGCCAGTTTTGATGCAAAGCCGCTGCCGATGCTCCTTCCGTAAACAATGATGTGCTGTTCGTCGTAACTTTCTTTTAGCTTCGAATAAACGAATTGCATATCCGCCAGCATTTCCTTTTCACTTCGCTTCCCGGTGCTTTTGCCAAATCCCCGGTAGTCGACCAGCACTACATCGTAGTTGTAACGATAGAAATCCCTGGCATATTTTGCCCATCCCTTAATACTGCGTGAGTTGCCGTGAAAATACAGGATAAGCCCCGAGGGATTTTCCCTGTAAAAGTGCAACCCGTTGATACTGACCCCCGGCTGGATATCGAAAAAATATTCCCTAAACGGGATATCGTACTTGAACTGGAAATCTTTTTTCAGTTTCTCGGGCTTAAAAATGAATTTCTCCTGCAGCAGGTAGACAAGTATCGACAGCACAACGATACCCAGGAGGATATACCAGATAAAGGGAGGCAAGGTGGTTTTTGTATTTGCTAATTTATAATGTCTGTATTTGTGGATTCCTCCAATCCCAAATTACCAATTACTAACCATTATTGTCCGGGGAACCGGAGTACTATAAACCACGGCGGGCACGGCAAGCACAGCGAAAGCCGTTTTCGTGATAAAATCTGCTACGTAGAACAGGACCTGATGCGAATACTTCGCTGTGTCCGCAGTGTGCGCTGTGGTATCCTGACACATCGATACATTTCAACTACGGCTAGCAAAACTAAGAGTTTCCAGGAAAAATAAAGCAAAGCCCCTGTAAATGTAAAAGTCATAGATGCCGCGCGGGTCAAAGGTTCTGACAACTATCCAAGATTTTATTCCGGACAGCAATGGTTGGGAATTTGGAATTAGGTGGGGTATCCCTATGAACTAAGAGAACAAATTTTCGATGTCATCAAACATCAAGTTTCATCAAGTCTCGATCCAAATCCCAAATTAAGACATCTCAACGGTAAGGGTTAAGTGAGCGGTCAGGAGGCTGGTTCCGTTCTTGCTGGCCGGAACGGGAGTTCCGGCATCCATGGACACCGATGAAAAAAAGTATCCCTATGAACTAAGAGAACAACTTTTCGATTCCATCAAACATCGCGTTTCAACAAGTCTAGACCCAAATTCCAAATTACTAACCAGATAGCTATCGGGTCCCAAGTCCCCGAAAAAAGCTACTCCGCAAACTCCTGCTTCGAATGCACTTCTTCACGCGAAGTATTGTAGAGATCATACCAGTCCTGCTGATCGAGATCGACATCAAATCCATTCACAATATTCCGAATGCGTTGTTCATTCAGGGTTCCAATAAGCGGAAGCGCACCTAACTTGATCAGCCAGGCCACCGCAATCGATTCTACGTTGGCATTATACTTTTTCCCGATCTCACCGAGCTTGTAATGCACGCGTACCGCCAGGGGATCTGTGCCATTCTCGATCCTGCCGCCCGCCAGGGGCGCAGCAGCCAGCGGCCGCATATAACGTTGCTTGATATAATCGATCTGGCCATTGTCAAGTGCGGTAGTATTCAGCAGGTTCAATTCGATATGATTGGTAACAATGGGTATTTTTAAATAAGATGCCAGCAACTGGTGCTGGAAAACTGAAAAATTGGCTACCCCTACATTGCGGATCTTACCCGATGTCCGAAGGCGTTCCAGCGTCAAAGCCGTTTCCTCCAGGTTTGACAGGGGATCCAACTGGTCGAGCAGGAATATATCAATGTAATCAGTCCTTAATTTTCGTAAAGAACTCTCTACACTTGCGGTGATATGCCTGGCTGATGTATCGTAATATTTTACCCTTATTTCCGGCCTTTTCGCATGTGGTAGTAATACACCGCATTTTGTAAATAAAACTACATCCTCGCGTTTAAAGGATCTTTTCTTCATCACGTTTCCAAACATCTCTTCACTTTGATATCCGCCATAGACATCAGCATGATCAAAGGTGTTGATGCCAAGTTCGAGACAAAGGTTCACAATCCTTTCCATTGTTTCCGCGCCATGCGCACTGGTATCATCCCATCTCCAAAAGCCATAGACGGCAGGTGATACTTTAGGTCCGGAGTCACTCAGGTATATCTTTTGCATCAGTATGAAAATTTTAGAAATATAAATTTACTTATTATCCGGCGCAGGCAATAAAACATTACCAAACAGCAAATATGCCCAAAGCAATGTCCAGAGTATATTGAATACCTGTGCCAGGATAAATGCCAGGGCCGGCCGGCCTCCCTGTATCTTAACCAGGTCGGCAAAACGGGCTTCCAGCCCGATGGCGACAAATGCCAGGGCAAACCAGACGGTGCGCAAACCATTCAAAAATCCGGTTACCTGCTGGGTGGTGTTGGCCGGAATTAAGAAAGAAAATATCAGTGAAACGGCGATAAATCCTAGTACGAATTTTGGAATTCGCTCCCAGATAATTCCCAACCCCTTTCCTTCGGTTGCGGCTACACGATTTGGATCCTTTCTTAAAGCCCACCAGCCGGCAATAAAAAACGCAGCAACACCTATTAATACATTCTGCGAAAACTTTATGATCACACCGGTCTTTACTGCTACCGGTCCCACCAACTGTGCGGCGGCGGCTACGGAAGCTGTTGTATCCAATGTACCACCCAGCCAGGCGCCGCCAACCATCTCGGGTATATTAAACTGCCTGATCAACCAGGGTTGCAGGATCAGCATGGTAATCGCGATGACCAAAACAAGTGTCGTAACATAGGAAAGCTTTCGCTTATCACCCCTGATAGCGCCACTGGCAACGATCGCTGCCGACACACCGCAGATGGCGACCGCAGAAGCCAGTATCACACCAAACTCATCATCAACTTTCAATCGCCGGCTCAGCCAAAGCGCAAAAAACCAGACTACGCTTACCACCAGTACAGCTTGCAGAATACCCGGCAAACCTGC
>JAEYVW010000147.1 GCA_023429365.1 Bacteroidota bacterium | reverse complement strand
GATGCTTCATACATGAGTCCGCCTTTTTCCTGTGTGAAAACCATCACACCATCCTTGTATTTTACATTTGTTGATACTCCTTTATCTGCGGCCACAGCAGAAGCCTGCGCAGCAAATTCAAATTTGTCTTGTTTAAAACGATCGAGTGCTGCCTGGTTCTCGAAGAATATCACTTCGCGGTACGCCTGTCCGCCAAACTGAAACCCTACTGTTACCTGTTTCATTTTAGCCTTGCCGATCATTTTCCCTTTTTCATATACGATACCGTTACCTGCTGCACCTCCCACACCGATGGCACCTTTCCCCACATTGGGGAAAATAACGTACCCATAAGCATTGTCGAACAGGTTTTGCATCAGTGCATCTGACTTTACAAACTGAGCTTTAGCGTCCTCGCTGTCAACAATGAGTTTTTGATCATCAGCGTCCTGAGCCTGTAATGATGCAGATAAAATCAACGCCGTAAATACCGTCCCGAATAATAACCTTGTCTTTTTCATACACTATTCATTTTGTTTCACAATAAGAATTCAGGCAGTCAGGTACAAAGATGTTGCCAGCACATTTGAGGTAACCGGCATGGTCATATCTAATCGTTTTCAGTTTTTAGAAAAGCATCTATGCTTCTAAGCAGGTCTCAGGTCGCGGAGAATTCCTACTAATTCTAAAGTACAAGTACCCTATTTTCCCCTAAAAAAATACGTCGTAACAACAAAGGCGGCTTTGTGAGGCGTTATTAAAAAAAATAAATATTCGATTTTTTGCTAATCCAATGCCGATGAAGAAACTCTACTTTTCTTTACTTATCTTATTCTGTTTCAAACTACTTGACGCCCAGGTCAGAAAGCCGGAGATTCATGCCGTCGAGTTGCCGGGTTCGGGTTTCTACTTCGTTAATTCAAAAACTGGCCAAAGAATAGGTTCCCAGAGCTGGGAGGAGGTAGGTTCTTTTGTCAATGGCTTTGCCCGTGTATATGGTAATCAACGCTGGGGTTTTGTCGACATTCGGGGCAACCTGGTGGTGGCGGTGAAATTCGAATCGCTTCGCAATTTTTCTGACCAGCTCGCGGCCGCCAGGCAGAATTCGAAATGGGGCTTTATCGACAACAAGGGAAATACTATCGTTCCTTTTGATTATGATATAGTCTATGATTTTACAGAGAACATTACTGCAGCATACAAAAACCGCCGATGGTCCCTGATCGACCGACAGGGAAAGAAGATTCGGGATCTTGATGTGGATGTATTCTATGGTTTCCGGAATGGCTTCGCACGATTTCTTCAAAAAGGTCGATATGGAAGCATGAACACGAAGGGCGAAATTGTTTCATTTGAAAAGAGCAGTCCTGATATCTACGAATATGAAACAAATACAAGACAGGCGTCTACGCAGGCAGCACCTTGTCCCGACAACATTGGATTCGAACGTGGAAATTTTACAAACTGGGAATGCTTTGTCGGCGAAGTAGATGCGGTTGGCACTACCAATGTAATTACGGTCACCCCTTCTACTCCTACTCCAAACCGCCATGTCATCTATCCTGCTGCTGATCCATCCGAAATTGATCCATACGGTTTGTTCCCGATCAATCCACCTGATGGAAGTGGATATGCTTTGAAATTGGGCAATAATGTAAATGGCGCTGAAGCTGAACGTGTGCGATATACCATCACGGTGCCAGCCAATGCTGAGGAAGCTTCGATCACCTATCGGTACGCGGTTGTTTTCCAGGATCCCGGTCACTTGCGTCATCAGCAGCCGCGGTTTAGCGCCAAACTGCTGGATGTTGAGACTAATAAATACCTGAATTGTGCTTCCTATGAATACGTGGCTGATGATACGATACCCGGTTTTTTCAGCTCACCGATTGACGATTCCGTAAAATGCAAAAACTGGGCATCGGTATTTATCAACCTGAGCGCTTATGCCGGTAAAACCCTGATACTTGAATTCACGACTGCCGATTGTACACTCGGGGCTCACTGGGGTTATACTTACGTAGATGTTGGCGATTGCAATGTAAGTGCTGAGATAGAATTTGAATGTAACCCGAATATTGCGAGACTAAGCGGCCCCCCGGGTTTTAGAAGTTATCGTTGGTGGGATGAAAGCTATACCAACATACTCGCAAGGAGCAGAAATTTTGCACTAAATCCTGCGCCGCCGGGTAACACCCCCTTGCATTTGGAAGTGATCCCTTCTAATGGCGCCGGCTGCAGTGACACTTTACATGTCACGGCTATCAATATATCACCGATCGCAGATGCAGGTCCCGATAAAACCATCTGTGCCGGTTCGCGTACTTTTATTGGCAGTACTGCAGTGCCTGGCTATACTTATGTGTGGACACCATCAGATTTCCTATCCAATCCAAATATTGCGATGCCGGTGGTTACGGGTACGACAACCACTACCTATGTGGTAGCCGTTACAAAGACATCAAACGGCTGTATAGCGTATGATACGGTAACAGTTAACGTTAATCTGAAGCCTATGGCATTGTTTGACTCTGGTGAGAACCAGTGCCTGGAAGGAAACTCATTTTTATTTACAAACAACTCCGTCGGCGCTTCGCAATTTAGATGGGATTTTGGCGATGGCGATACATCAATCCAGCGAACACCATCGCATCATTATGATATGCCAGGAGAATTTACGGTTAAATTAGTTGTGACAGGAAATAATGGATGCCAGGACAGTCTTTCCCGTGTTGTGACGGTATTTGCCAATCCGAATGTTAAGACTATTGATGACACTTCGCTTTGCAGGGGTAATACGATCCGGTTGCGGTCCAGCGGCGCACAAACTTATGAATGGTCACCTGCCGCGGGGTTAAGTTGCACTGATTGCCCAAATCCTATCGCCTCCCCCTTATCTACGACGACTTATTACGTAAAGGGAGAAAGCAGCACGGGTTGTCCCGGATATGATACTGTCAATATTGTTGTTCATCAACCGTTCGAAATCAGGGTTGAACCGGGTGGAGAGATCTGCGCCAATGGCAGCTTCAATCTTTCTGCCAGTGGTGCGGTCGCTTATAAATGGACGCCTGCCGGAAGTCTGAGTAACGATACCATACCCGATCCTGTGGCAACACCAAGACTTACGACAACCTATCGTGTAGTGGGATTTGATGCGCATAATTGTTTTACTGATACAGGTTATGTAACCGTGACCGTGAATCCCAATCCCACGCTCAAACTTGGACCTGATCTGACCTTATCAACGGGGACGATCGTTCCGCTCAATCCTGTTGTCACCAATGGACCGATCGTCTCCTGGTCATGGGACCCGCCCGTTCATTTGAGTTGTGATGACTGTCCCGAGCCGGTTGCAACCGTCAAAACTGATATCAGTTATACTGCTCGGATCCAAAATATTCATGGCTGCGAAGCGGTGGACACAATCCGCATAAATACTTTTTGTGAAGGATCACAGGTTTTTATCCCGAATGCTTTCACGCCTGATGGTGATGGCGTCAATGATATCCTGATGGTAAGGGCAAAAGGTGTTCAGGTTGTAAAATCTTTCAGGATATTCTCCCGTTGGGGTGAACTACTCTTCGAGAGAACAAATTTCCCACCCAATACACCGGCGTATGGATGGGACGGCAAGATCAGGGGGAAGACAGGTGCACCGGAAGTATATGTTTACACGGCTGAAGTTACCTGCGACAATCTCCAAACCTATACCTATAAAGGCAATACAGCCATCCTAAAATAAGCACCTATGAAAAAACCTTTATTCTTATTATTTCTTGTCATGGGCCAGCTTTGCCATCATGAATCCTGCGCGCAACAGGATATTAACTTTTCACAATTCTATGAGTTGCCGCTTTTACGCAATCCCGCGCTCGCTGGCATTTTTAATGGCAATT